>JAWLDZ010000020.1:0-33140 GCA_041686355.1 Spirochaetaceae bacterium | reverse complement strand
TTTGATAAAGCCTCATGTAGAAAGCTGTACCCTTCAAAAGCCTCCTTTCACAAAGTTATAATAAAATATAAAGAAGAATGCAAATTTACTCCTTCTCATGGCATTCTCATTGCCTTCTCATGCCCGCTATACCTGAGTAAATAGTTCAAGCAAGGCGTTATACCCATTATAGGGAAGCAAAAAATAGTCTTCATAATGTCTAATAAATTAAATTAGGATTGACTAATTTTATTGGATGCACTAACTTTTAGAAAACATTGAACCTATTAGGAGAAGGAAATGCGATTTTTTTTACGGTTATTTATGACTTTTTTAATCACCTTTACTATAAGCGTCACTCTCTCGGCAGGCGGACAGTCCGAAGCCGGCAGTAACAGCAAGGGCTCTTCCGGCAAATCCGGCGAGGTAAACGTATATTCACACCGCCATTACGAAATAGACAGACAGCTGTTTGCCGAGTTTACCGAACAAACCGGTATAACGGTAAATGTAGTCAATGCCGATTCGGACGAGCTTATTCAGCGCCTTAAGTCTGAAGGGGAGCTGTCCCCGGCGGACCTACTAATTACTGCGGATGTTGCCCGCTTGGTGCGAGCACAGAAAGAAGGGCTGCTGCAAGCGGTCGACAACCAGACTCTAAAAAAGCGGATTCCCGCCTACCTGCGCTCTCCGAATGACTATTGGTTTGGGATGACAAAGCGCGCCAGGGTAGTTGTATATCACACAGATCGAGTGGATCCGCAGCAGCTCAGCACCTATGAAGAGCTTACTTCAGAAAAATGGAGGAATAAAATAGCTATACGCAGTTCTGCAAACATCTACAATCAATCGCTTCTGGCATCACTGATTGCAAATATGGGTGCCGACCAGGCGGAAGAGTGGGCAAAGGAAATCGTAGAGAATATGGCCCGCAGCCCCCAGGGGAACGATCGTGACCAAATGAAGGCGGTTGCTGCCGGACAGGCCGATATCGCGGTGGTGAACACCTATTATGTGGGGCGCATGTTTAACTCCGATGACCCCAATGAGGTTGAAGTAGCACAACAGATGGGAGTATTTTTTCCAAACCAGGAGGGCCGCGGGAGCCACATAAACATCAGCGGCGGCGGAGTTACCGCACATGCCCCCCACAAAGCGAATGCCGAGAAACTGCTGGAGTTTCTTACCTCCGACACATCCCAGCGTCTGTTTGCACAAGCAAACTACGAGTACCCGGTTGTACCGGGAGTTTCGGAGGCGGAGATTGTCAAAAGCTGGGGCGAGTTCAAAGAAGACCGCCTTAACCTTTCAGAGCTTGGTAAGCTCAACAGCCAAGCGGTACGTATTTTTGACCGCGCCGGCTGGAAATAGGAACAGGAGCTTATAATGTCTACTCGCAGGGGTTGGCTATTCATTTTGATAGTGCTGACCCTGCTGTTTTTATTACCCTTTGCTGCTTTGCTCAGCGGCGTGTTTTCGTCCAGCGACACCTGGGGGCATTTAAGCAGCACCGTACTGCCCCGCTACATCGGCAGTTCGTTGTTTCTGCTGCTGTTTTCCTTGGTTGGGGTGTATGTCCTAGGCACACTGACCGCCTGGATCATGACCCGCTACAGCTTTCCCCTGAAACCGGTATTAGAGATAGCTCTTATCTTCCCCCATGCGGTCCCAATCTATATCTCGGCCTTTGCATACCGGGGGCTGTTCAATTACGGGGGACTGTTTCACCCCATCATGCCGGACTTTTCCGGCCCCTGGGCGGCGGTATTCCTCTTCATTTTCGGCTTGTATACCTATGTGTACCTGGCCGCCCGGGCGATGCTGGCCACCTTCGGGGGACAATTTATTGATACTGCAATAATGCTGGGAAAGTCGGAGTGGGCTCTATTCCGCCGGGTAGCCCTGCCTTTGATGCGGCCGGCTGCAGTGGGCGGAGCGGTTTTAGCGGGTGTTGAGGTATTAAATGAATATGGTGCTCTCAAATACCTGGGGGTTGAAAGCTTTACCACCGGCATTTTTCGTGCCTGGTTCTCGTTAGGAGACATCACCGCCGCTATTCGGCTTTCACTGCTCCTGCTGCTGACGGTCGGCATACTTATTACAGCGGAAAAATTACAGCGGGGCAGGGCCGGCTTTGCCTCTTCCGGACGCAACCCTTCCCCGGTGATTCCCCTTAAAATACGGGGTATAAAGGGAACACTGCTTAGCGCAGTACTGCTGCTGCTGGTTACTTTCGGCTTCTTTATTCCCCTTTTACAGCTGCTGCTCTGGACGGTAAACACCCCCCTTCTGCAGCAATGGGGAGAAATAGCGGTAATTACCGCCGATACGCTGGTACTCACCCTATCCGCCTCTTTTGCCGCCGTGAGCATTGCACTGCTGCTGGGATTCATCCCCCTGCTCTTTAACGGGGGTATTTCCAGTTCCCTCGCCTCCCTGCCAAGCCTGGGTTATGCTGTTCCCGGAGCTGTTATCGCGATGGGAGTAATGAGGCTCTCAACCACCGCTGACCATGCAATAAACCGCCTGTTTAACCCGCTTATTAGCCCCCTGCGAGGAGAGCCTCTGGGTCTTATCTTCTCCGGGAGTCTGATAGTTCTCGCAGGTGCGTATCTTATCCGCTTCATTGCGGTAAGCTATAAACCGGTTGCCTCCGCGTATACATCAATCGGCAGTGTATATATCGACTCGGCCGCAACCATGGGGCGCGGTCCTATTCCTAGTTTCTTTAAAATCTATCTACCACTTATGAAACGGGCAAGTCTGTTTGCGGGTATCCTCTTTTTTCTGGATGCAATAAAGGAATTGCCCCTCACTATGATTCTGAGGCCCTTTAATTACGACACGTTAGCCACCGTGACGTATGAACTCGCCTCCGACGAGCGGCTCAAGGAAGCTGCTCCGTTTGGTCTGATTCTTGTGACTCTTGGAGTGGGAGTCACTATCATTACCATGATGCTTTCAAAGGGAAAGCGTAAAGTAACCCAAGGAGCGTAAAAGGCATGAGACACACGGAAATTCTACAAGTACAGAGTCTGCATAAACATTTTTCAGGACGTACGCAGCCGGCAGTCAAGAATCTTGACCTGCAACTTACTTCAGGAGAGATTTTTGCACTTGTCGGTGAAAGCGGCTGCGGCAAAACCACCGCACTTAGAATGATTGCCGGCCTTTTAACCCCGGATAAGGGAAAAATCCTTATCCGAGAGCGCGAGGTATACAGTGCAAGCTCCATGGTACCCTGTGAACAGCGTAAGGTAGGAATGGTGTTTCAAAATGCAGCCCTCTTTCCCCATTTGAACCTGGAAAAAAATGTAATGTTTGGGTTGAAAGGACCCGGTCGTGCTCAACGCGCAAGGGCTCGACAATTTCTTGAACAAGTCGGTTTAGCCGAGCTCAGGAAAGCGTACCCCCACGAGCTCTCCGGAGGACAGCAGCAACGAGTAGCCCTGGCCAGAGCATTGGCACTCGAACCGGATCTGATTCTGCTGGATGAACCCTTCAGTAACTTGGATATCAGAATAAAAACGAAGGTAATCGAACAGGTACGAGCTATTCTCACCCAAGTTGATACAACCGCCTTACTGGTAACCCACGATATAAATGAAGCCTACCACCTGGCCGACAGAATCGGTGTGATGCGCGCCGGCAGTTTGATACAGCAGGGAGACCCCGCCGACCTCTACCACTCTCCCGCCGACAGCTATGTTGCCGACTTTCTCGGTA
The DNA here is from genome assembly GCA_041686355.1 of Spirochaetaceae bacterium. Taxonomy (GTDB): domain Bacteria; phylum Spirochaetota; class Spirochaetia; order DSM-16054; family Sediminispirochaetaceae; genus DSBN01. The sequence continues at coordinate 29,435 of JAWLDZ010000020.1, read as the reverse complement.
CTGCCAATGAGTTTGAGTTAGAGAAACTTCAGGCAATTTTCCCCACTTTATCTGCACATCCGTATGGAGCAGTAGATACTCCGGAATCCGGTGCACAGATAATTCTACGGCCGGAGGATATTGAAATAGTTCCTCTTTCCCAAGCTAATCCCACATCGGGCCAGTCAGCTGAAGGGAAAATCGAAGGGGTAACATTTCTCGGAAGCCGACGTGAATACTTAGTACAGGTAGCCTCTGTGAAAATGCGGGTCAGTACAGCCTCACACTATAAAATACCAAAAGGCAGCTGGGTCCAGCTTACCCTCAAACCGGAGGTACACCAGCATTTATTGCGACAAGTAGTGTAATTTAAGCTGCATTCAAGATGAATTCAAAACTCAATTTTGAAGCACTTTGAAATTTGAGAATCCCCGTGGTATGATACTGACTAGATTAGCGAGAACAGTATGACAAGAGGATTCTATTGAATGGATAATGTGTTAATTCACTCAGGTAGCGAAGCTGAAAAAAAGTTTATTCCACCGAAGTATATTCCGGAGGGAAAAGACGAATTTTATCTCCGGGAAATTCAAAATGCACATTCCCCGGATAAATGGCGCCGGCTTACAACCGGTGAAGTCGAAATTCTTATCCACAATGGTAATAATGCCGAAAACTGGGAACGGATACTTGTGTCTGACGAGTTTGACCCCCAACGGATTTACAACAACAATTTTCGCGGGCTTGTGAGGATAGGGCGTCTGCGGGATATCATTTTAGAACACCACGATCTGCAGCTGCCCAGCGGAATTCGCAACAGCTTTATCTGGGACTGCGATATCGGGGATGATGCTGTTATTCACAACGTGCATTACTTGGCACATTACATCATCGGTGACCGCTGCATATTGGCCAATATCGATGAGATGCATACCACGAACTATGCGAAATTCGGTAACGGAATTCTGAAGGATGGTGAAGCCGAGGAGTCCCGGGTGTGGTTGGACATAATGAACGAAACCGGTAGTCGACAAGTACTTCCCTTCGACGGCATGATTCCCGCCGATGCGTACATATGGGCCAAGTACCGGGATGATACGGCCCTGCAAAAGAGGCTCAAAGAGCTCACCCAGTGTCGTTTTGATTCACAGCGCGGTTATTACGGTACCGTCGGACAGCAGTCCGTGATCAAGACTTCTCGGATACTAAAGGACGTGAAGGTCGGTGAACACTGTTATATCAAGGGTGTAAACAAGCTGAAAAATCTGACCATTAACTCTTCCGAAGGTGAGCCGAGTCAAATCGGCGAAGGAGTGGAACTGGTAAATGGAATCATTGGCTACGGCTGTCATATCTTCTACGGCTGCAAGGCCGTCCGTTTCATTTTGGGGGACAACTCCAATCTTAAATACGGAGCCCGGTTAATCAATTCATTTTTAGGGGACAACTCTACTATCTCCTGCTGTGAGGTGCTGAACAACCTCATTTTCCCCGCCCATGAGCAGCATCATAATAACTCCTTCTTGATTGCCTCGGTGGTAATGGGGCAGAGCAACATCGCCGCCGGGGCGACTGTTGGTTCAAACCATAACAGCAGGGCGAACGACAATGAAATTCAAGCGGGGCGCGGTTTCTGGCCCGGCTTATGCACCAGTCTGAAACACTCCAGCCGGTTTGCCTCCTTCGTGCTTTTAGCCAAGGGGCAGTATCCGGCGGAACTTAACATTCCACTTCCCTTTTCATTGCTGAACAACAATACCACCGAAGGCCGGCTGGAGATAGTTCCTGCCTATTGGTGGCGCCACAATATGTACGCCCTGGCCCGGAACACCTGGAAGTTTCATAAACGGGACAAGCGGGCGCGAAAACTACAGAATATTGAATTTGATGCCTTTGCCCCCGATTCTGTGGAAGAAATAATCGAAGCTCGTCAACTGCTGCTCCAGAGGATCGGTGCCGCGGCGTTGGAAAGCGAAGGTAAAGCTGCGGAAAAAACTGCCCGCGCCGGGAAAAGCGAAGTAGAGGAGCGGGGTAAAGCTGTTGTATCGGCCCACTCCACCACCCCGGAGGAACTCAAGGTCACAGGCCTAAATATGGAAAAATCTCGCAGGCCGGCGGTAATACTGAAAAGTGTGGAAGCTTACCACGCCTATGGAGAAATGCTGCTGTACTATGCAGTCAAAAACTTGATCAATTACCTGCAGGCTAACCCTGAACAAGACTTCGACGGCATGCGGAATGCTTTATCCGGTGAACGTCAAACCGAATGGGTCAATATCGGTGGACAGTTAATGAGAAGCCAAATCTTCGATCAGCTGAGAGCTGAAATTGGTTCGGGATCCTTGAAAAGTTGGGACGAGATCCATGCAGAGTATGACCGCTTATGGGAGGCATACCCGCTGGAGAAGCAGCGCCACGCCTTTGCAGTGCTGCAGTATATGTACGATGGCCACAAGTTGAGCCAATCCAGCTGGAAGGATGCACTGGAAAGATGCAAAACTATCCAAGTATATGTACGGGATCAGGTCTACAGCTCACGAAAAAAGGACTTTGAGAACCCATTTCGCCAAGCAACTTACCGCAGTTTGGAAGAAATGACGGCCACCATCGGTACAATTGAGGATAATACTTTTATTCAACAAGTACGAGAAGAGACCAAATTGTTTAACCAAACCATCACTAAATTACTAAAATTCTAAACAACACAGGAGAGAAAAATGAATCTAACCGAAAAGCGTTATGCCCAGTATGCCCTGGTGAAAGAGATGCTGGAAACACCCGAAGTAGTGAAAAACTTCGAACTTTCGCGAACAGCGCCGGTAGCCGCCAAAATAAAGGCCTCCGGCTCGCTGCTGTTCACCGGAGAAGGGTCAAGCCGTATTTTTCCAGCCAAAAACAGTATCCGCCGAGCTTTAACTGAAGGAATAGACCTTACCGTGCATACCGAAGGCTCCCGCCAGGCTGCCATGTACGAGCTCTCCCGCACTGCGGTTTTCTGTGCTTCAAACTCCGGCCGTACCAAAGAGGTTGTGTTGCTGGCGAAGCAGTTGAAGGCAGAAGGCCATAATCAGGTATATGCCCTCACCGCCAATACAGATACCCCGCTCGAGCAGGTCTGTGATGATACTTTGGTGCTGAAATGTGGATGGGAGAATGCAGTTGCCGCTACGAAAAGTGTAGTGGAACAGGCGCTCTGCTATGAAACCATTCTGCATCACATCAACAGCTCGATCAATCAGGTCAACCTGCATATGCTGGCAGAGAACCTGGATACCGCTCTGACAGCAGAAATCGACCCTGCAATCGTGAAAAAAGCAGTTCAGGCACCCACCATCTATTTTGCCGGACTAAACGATGGGGCTGCTGAAGAACTGACCCTGAAAACGAATGAAATCACTCGTAAGAAATCAGACTTCCTGGAAGGCACCTATGCCGTACATGGAATTGAAGAGGTCATGAGTACCGAGGATATTGTGTTTGTGATTGATCCGCTTGAGGATGAGATTGCCAAATTTCAAGAGGTCCTAGAGCAGGGAGTCGGCCTCACGGTTGTAGCTATTGCCGACCGGGACACCCCCTTTCCGACTATCAAAGTTCCCTCGTCCGGAGCAATGAACCCGTATGTGTATCTGTGTGCTGGATGGAACCTGCTGGTAGAAATCGGACTGGCAGCCGGTATCGACCTGGACAAGCCCGAGCGGGCAAGGAAGGTCGGTAACGAGGTTGCTCCTTAAGGTTAAAACCAAGGGCCGGCTCTTAAAGATTTGTCTCAGTAAGCGATCTGAGAGCCGGCTTCACTAATATTGACAGTTCGCCGACATATCATGTACCGTGCCTCATGCTGAATACCGCACTTTTTTTGGATAGGGACGGTACGCTGATTGAAGATGTCGGCTACCTTTCAAACATAGAAGATATTCATTTTATTCCTGGTATATTTGATATCTTAAGACGCTTACAGACAAGCTATATACTGTTTATAGTGAGCAACCAGGTCGGAATTGCCAAAGGTTTACTTAGCCACAACCAGGTAGATGAAATAAATCGCCATATCGATTCGGTTTTTCAGCAGCAGGGCATACGTATACAGCAGTGGTTTGTATGCCCCCACGATCGGGGGGAGGGGTGCAGCTGTATGAAGCCCGAACCGGGTTTTCTGCTGCAGGCAGCGAATGAGTATGAGCTTGATCTGAGCCGCTCTTTTGTAATTGGCGACCATCCCCACGACCCGGCCACCGCCGAGGCGGTAGGGGCATTCGGGCTATATGTGCTTTCCGGACATGGAATGAAGCATCTGGAAGAGCTTCCCCAGGAGCAGCTGGTTTTTCACGACCTGCCGGCTGCGGGAGATTGGCTTCTGGAGCACCCGAATCCAAAGACCGACCTCGAAGCGGAAGTTGCCCGCGGGGCTGCTGCCCTTCAAGCAGGTGAGTTGACTGTGTTTCCCACCGAGACAGTGTACGGACTTGGAGCCGATGCCCTGAACCCCGATGCGGTTGCCATGATTTTCGAAGCCAAACAGCGCCCCCTCCACGACCCCTTGATTGTGCATGTAGCCTCCATTCAGCAAGTCACTGCATTGGCAGCCCATCTTTCGGAGAAGGCTGTGCACTTAATGGAGACCTTTTGGCCGGGACCGTTCACCCTCGTTCTTCCCAAAAGCAGCCGAGTGCCGGACATTGTAACCGCCGGAAACCACACTGTGGCCGTGCGTATGCCGGCCAATCCTCTGGCTCTGCACCTGATTCGCACAGCGGGAGTACCGGTGGCAGCCCCCAGCGCGAATCTGTTCGGGCGTACCAGTCCGACTACCGCCCAACATGTAAAAAATCAGTTGTCCGGCAGCTATGCCGCCTTGATCGATGGAGGAACGTGCCGGGTTGGCGTTGAGTCTACAGTACTCTCGCTGACCGGAGAAACTCCCGTCATATTACGGGAGGGTGGCCTGGCCCGGGAAGATATAGAAGAAGCTATCGGGACAGTTCTGAGTCGCGGAGATGGTGAAGAGGACAAGTACGATGGTCCGGGGATGCTTCCAGACCACTATGCACCCACCACTCCTTTACGACTGGTCGATGATATTGAACAGTATATGAGCTCTTCAAGAGTTGGGAAACTCTGCTTTCAAAGCTGCCCACAGACTGCAGACAAGACGGTGCGAATACTCAGTCCGCAGGGAGATGTGCGTGAGGCCGCAATTAATCTGTATCACCGCATGCAAGAGCTGGATGCTATGGAGCTTGACCTAATAGTTGCCCAGGGTGCCCCCAACCACGGGCTGGGTCGGGCAGTCAACGACCGGCTAAAGAAAGCCGCTCAAAAAGCGTAGCACCGGTAACAGTTTGAGTAAGACTCTATTTTTCCGGTTTTATGTCCAGAATAGGGGTGCCGTCCAACATATCTAGACCACTCACCTCTAATCGGTTCCCCCTCACCCCCGTCACTTTGAGCTTAGAGATTCCAATTTGATTGGGACGCACCGGAGAACGGGTACTGAATACGCCGCGCAGGACTCCCCGACTGGGAGGCTTTACACGCAGATGCTCCCGGCTAAAGGGCGGGCTTTGGTGAAAGTAAAACACTACGATAATAGAGCTGCCTACCTCAATGTCGGCAAGCCCCTCTTCATACCGCTCATCAATCACCAATTCCCCTCTCACCTCTGATATTGAGTAAAAACGGGGAACTGAGCTTGCCTCGGTAGCCACATATCCGATCGGCTCTAATGTTATATTTGTCATCCTGTATTTTCCTTTACAAGACAGCTTATGGAAAATAAGTATGAGGCTCAAGATATTCAGTCCTTTTTCCATATTTTTACTAGAGTTTCAGCACACATGCTTACAAATTGAGTTATTTGATTTATATTCTAGGTATGCCGTTGATAGAAAGGAAAAGCATAGAACGTCTTGCTCCCTCAGAAATACTCTATAGTAATGCCGGGAGTCTGCTGAAAGCCGGACAACCGGTAACCGACAATGTAATCGGCGAACTCGCTAAACGGCGGGTTCCTTATGTTGAAACCTGCCGTCCTACCCAGGAGGAAATCTCGGCAGCAGGCGGAGATCGAGAAGCAGCTGTCGAGGAAATGGGAAAACTCATCTTAGATGAGCAGCGTCAACAATTCAACTCTTTGAGGGAACGGCTGATAGAAAATTTAAAGTCGATCTATTTGCCTTATAGTGAAGAAGACCGTAGTTTTCACAGCCGCGGTCGTAAAAAACAGATCAGTCGCGGTGATTTGCTTACCAACACCCTCAATCCCCTGGTCAGAGATGATGTTGCTGCCGGCAGCTCTGCCGTAGTAGATGCAAATGTGCTGCGCTTCACCCGTGAGTTCATCAATACCTTTTACTCCTTTCTTGCCGATCGGGATGCACTGACCCCGGAAACCCGTAAAAAGAGAAAAGTAATACACAGGCTGCACTTGAGCAAGGTGCGGCTTCATAGCCATTATGACGGCGAGAGAATCAACTCAGTGGGAGATGCTCTCGCAGTTCAGGCTGCCGACTCGATGTTGATGTTTCTGCATGCCATGGTAAACCTTAATAAAAAGCGAATTATTGCCGGAAAACCCCTCTCTGAATCTAAATACCGTCCCGATCTCAAAAAGAGCTCCGATGAGGTATACCGTTACGATGAGGATTTTATTAAAGAGGCGGCCCTGGGGGTAGCGCTAATGAACCTTGGCCTGGCTCACAAGGAGGTCCATCGGCTTCTGCCTACATCGACACTTAATCCGGACAATCGCAGCGACCTGCTGCGGATTCGAACCCTGCAGCGAAGCGTGTATGCGGGTCAACACTTATTGGATCGCGAGGATATATCCTCCCTTGCACGGATGATGGTAAGCCTGCAGTTCGACTTCCCCGATGCAAGCGGTTACCCGCCGCCCTTTAAGAACCGTTTTCTCCACGATTTTGTGAGGCTCTTTCAGATAGTACGGACCTACGATGAGATGACCAATCCGGTAGTAGGCCGAACTGCCTATAATCGGATGGATGTAATTCGTTATCTCCGTGAACAGAGCGGTGAATACGCTCCATCTAAAACTCCCCCGGGGGAACATGCCAGATTCGATTCGAATTTAGTAGAGGAGTTTATCTCTATACTGGCACCGTATCGAAAGGGGGAACTTGTATTCTTATACCCCGGCTCCAGACGGAGTGAACATATTTATGTGGGAAAGGTTCACAGCTACCTGGATTCTCATCTGCCGGTTATATCAATACTCAAGGATGAAAAAACCGGCCGCCGCTACCGGGACGGGCAACTGCTAATCTACATCCCTAAATCGATGCTGTTTGTAATGGAGAATGGAAAGGTAGTCAAACGCAACAACTTCGGCTGGATAAAAGAGCTGCAAATCTATGACAAGCATTTAGATGCCGGACACATAAAGGACTACGAGGACTTTATTTTCGGGCGGCAGCGCTCCTTTGCGAAGCAGCTGAAAACTGCGCGCAGATAAATCCCGTAGGTTCCGCCGGCAAGCTCTCTTCCTGCAGAGCAACCGTATAGTGGCCAGTTAGTTGCCGCGGGCCTCTGCCTTTTTAGTACGTTTCTGTTCGAGCATATTGTTGAGCCACTTGTAAATTACCGGAAAAGCCTCTGCCACATACCCCTTTTTAGGAACCATAAAAAGGAAGGCTTGCTCGCGATCCGGCACCACCGCAATGTGACGCAAGTACTTCGGCTCTTTCAGCTTCTGCTTGAGGTTTAACAGGTCGTTTTTAATTACCTCATCCTCATAATAGAGCAAAAAATTATGCTCCCCCCAACGAAGTTCTTCCATCTGAAGTTTATCTTCATTGGTAATTTTCGGTCCGCGAAAACGGGAATATTTTTCTTCAATTAGATGTCCTTCAGTTACCAGACCCATCGCCTTTTTCGAAAAGAACAGCATAAGGAACAGGCGGTCAAAGCGCATGGTCAACAAGGAAAAGGGAAGATATAACCATGATTGCCTAGGCAGCAATGTAATGGTAGCATCAACACGGCGTATAAAGTTGTTTTTTTTCGGGATCAAATTGGCGTGATACCCAGTTTCTCCTCCAATTTTGGTAAAGCTTTGGTCCTTCGGTTTGAGGGTATCTACCAGCGCATTGAAGGCTGAAAGGAAAATTCTCTTATTGCCGCGGTGGCCCCAGCTGTATCCTAAAGTAAGCAGTATGGTAGCTGCAATAAAAAGATAAAAAATTGGTTGTTGTGTTACATCTACTTCGCCCATACTAGGTGTTCTCCTGAAAAGTTTGTATTAGGTTCTTATCCATAATATAGCAGGTGGGTTCCGGTTCGGCTATATCCGGCACCCGTTCGATAGTTACATCCGAACGTCCCTTCAGCAAATCCTGCTCCACCTTTTGTGCTATTTCACTATTCGGATTGTCGAGTTTATTGTGATACACCGTATGCATCGGTAAATCAAGCTCTTTTACTCCGGTCATGAGGCGTTGGGACTCCCGCAATGAGAGATAATCGGGATTAAAGACCACACAGATGCTATTTTTGTCACTCTCCAGCCAGTTCCGGACATTCTGATACCGCTCCCGCATTTCCAGCAGCTTCTGCATCACCCTGTCTTCCGACTCCTCGTAGGCCAGCTTGGTCCCTTTTTCACTGTACTTTCCGCTGAGTTTATGAATGGTGTAGCGCTTTTCCAGAATTTGCTTACGAAGTTTAACCAGACGGTCGATCCAGGCAACCGTTATTCTAGGCAGAGCGAGAATTCTAAGGGTAAGTCCGGTGGGGGGAGTATCAATCACAATATAATCGTAGTTCTCCTGTTCTTCCCGAAAGAGTTTTTCCATGGCTGTAATTGCGGCGTACTCTTCTACCCCCGGCGAGTATTTCAATACATTAAAGTAGCTGTCCATATTGAAGGGCTGCATATAGCTGTACACCTCGTTCAACAGGGACATATTTGCCTCAATATACTCATTGGCAGATTGCTCCAGATCAGTCTCCTGTAAAAAAAGGTCCGTTTTCTTAAACCGCTTTTTACGGTGACTGAGTTTGGTATGGAAAATGTCGCCCAGATTATGGGCCGGGTCAAAGGAGACCGCCAAGACGCGGTTGCCCGCTTCCATAAGCTGCCAGGCAACTGCGGAGGCTAAAGTAGATTTGCCTACCCCGCCCTTCCCGCTGAAAAAAATCGTTTTCATGAGTAAAGCCTTTTGTTTTGCATAGAATTAATCAATGTCCAGCAAACTTGCCATGTCGGCAAGCGAATCGAAGGAATCCTTCGCGCGTTCGTTCAGTACTTTTATTTCGTGCTCCAGATGAGGTAAGAGTTCCGCCGCCACAAAGGATGGGGGCGACGGAACTCCTGTAAATGAGCCCATCAGCAACAACACAAACAGGTTCTCAAGTTCTTTGACTTCGAACTCGGTTACCTCAGTTACCTTGTTGCGATGGGATTGGTCCATGGTGGAAAAGAAAAACCGTATATACCCCAAGATTCTGGCGAACACGCCGCCTTTTCCACCATGCATAGGACCTAGGCCTCTGATGTCAGAGGTTTGTTTTTGTTTTTGAGGAAGTCGATGATAAACACAAAGTTCATAATCAACATCACAATCTCAATAATCAGTACTACAATTCCTGTAGTTGGATTAGATTCAATGGTTCCCGGCAGTACAATAACTGAAAACCAGATAATAGCCGCAGTAACAGTGATCCACAGCAGGTAAGCTGGAATCAGTACTATGTTTGCATTCTTGGCTTTCTGCCGTTTGATTACCCAGGCGGCACCGGTCAGCAATGCGATCGACGCGATCAACTGGTTTGCGGAACCAAAGGACGGCCACAAGATGGTAAAACTACCGCTCCATGCCAGATAGATACCGATGATGGCGGGGATAGTTGAAGCAATCCAGCGGTTGGTCAGGAAGTTAAACATACCCTCATTTTTGTCCTTCAGCGGAAGAAGGATTTCAGTAAGGGTGTAGCGACCCAAGCGGTTGGTAGTATCCAGGGTTGTCATGGCGAATGAGGCGACCCACATTCCCGCGATGACCTTTACAATCTCAGTTGGCAGGATTGTGAGAAAGGTGCTGTCTACCATCGCCGCGTAGGAGTTGGTAAAAGTGGTCGCTGCACCAAAGCTGGCATTCATGGCGCCGGCGTAGGCATTGCCCCAGTTTGCGACGGTAAGATCTTGACCTGCACCTTGGATGATGGAAAGCCCAAAACCGGAGACCGAAATAATTACGATGGTTGACAGAAATCCCTCGGTCAACATTGCTCCGTATCCAATCGGTAGGGCATGACTCTCTTTTTCAATCTGTTTGGAAGTAGTTCCAGAACCTACCAGAGCATGGAATCCTGAGAGGGATCCACAGGCGATGATCAGAGGAATAACCGGCCAAAACGGAGAGGGCTGGCCGCCGGATACGATCGGGGCAAATGAAGTGAAAGCCGGAGCGGTAAAGCCGGTAAAACTAAATACAGCAGCAATACCACCGATTGCAAGACCGATATACAATAACCAGGAGTTAAGGTAGTCACGAGGCTGCAGCAGGACGTTTACCGGTACCGCCGATGCAATAATGATGTAGAAAAACATTACCACCATCCAGGTTCCATAACTGGCATTGATCGGCATTTGATGACCGCCAATAATTGCCAATACCAGCATTATGATGCCGATTATGGTTGCAACGGTAAAGTTCATCTTTACCCTATACAGCAGCACACCCAGGATGAGGGCAGCAACCAGTTTCAGGATGTATGCACTGGGTACCTGGCCATTGGCAATAAACATATTACCCAGAACCGCACCAAAGGCACCGATAACCAGAATCAGCAGGAAGAATACCAGCCAATAAAAGGTTTTTCCTGTGCGCTTTGCGATAACATCGGATGCGACGAATTGTATCGACCGTCCGTCGTAACGGACCGATGCCATTAGAGATAGATAATCGTGCACCGCACCTATAAAGATGTTACCGAACCAGACCCACAGGAGTCCCGGAACCCATCCCCAAGCCATTGCAAGAACCGGACCAACGATTGGTGCGGCACCGGCGATGGAGGCGAAGTGGTGCCCGAATAGAACCGGCGCTTTTGCAGGAACATAATCCACCCCGTCGTACATACGTTTCGACGGAGTCTCATCATCAGTAGCTTTTACTACGTTCTTTTCAAGTTTCTTACCGTAGGTAAGATACAACAGAACGTACACAGCTAAACCGACTACAACAATGAGAGTAGTCATACAATAAACCTCCCGTAAAATAGATATGACCATTAAAATACGAGAGGACCCTTAAGTCAAGTCTTTTTTCAAATCTTAGAGCGATGTAATTTAATAGAGCAAATAAATTTATTAGTAAACTGGTAAGTAATATATCAGTGTTGATAGAAATATACGGCGTTTTCAAAAATCTTTGATATTTGAAAACGCCTGTGGTGATCTCCTCTAACCTGCTCTTTAGAACCGGAAAAAGCTGTATTTATTTTTATAGTAACTGTCCAGAAAACCAATCTGTTTCTGGAGGTAGTCGTAGTGTCCCCGTTCCCAATCGGCCAGATAGTTAAAAAACTCTTTTAACTTATCCTGATCGGATGCCTGGGCCATCTCCTTGTAAAACTTCTCAGACTCTAATTCCAGTTTAATGCCAATCGAAAGGCTTGCCATCTCGAAATGCTTATCACCCACTTTATCCTTAAACTCCCGTGTAAAGATGGGACTCTCGGCATCTTCAAAGGTGGTTGGCTTCGGGAGGTCCGGAACCGTCACATCACGTCCTTCAGAATACTCGGTGGCCAGTTTTACCAGGGTATCTAAGTGAGTTTGTTCTTCATCAGCCAGCATTTTGAACACTTCCCTCGCCTTTTTGTCATCCGTCTTGTCCGCCGCGGCCTTATAAAGCTCACGTCCCTCAATTTCGCCTTTAATAGCTGTTTCAAACGCCTGTTTTAGGTCCATATAACTCTCCTTTTCGCTTTTTACTTCTACTTCCAGTATAATAAAACCATTTCCTAAAATCAAAAATGCGTTGTAATTTTTTATGATGTGTCTATTATACTTAATGAGTAATGTGGTTAAACATGATTTCTGAAAAGACCCTGCGCCTCATTTACACGCTGCTGCTATGCGCAGGGGCCATTCTGATTGGCTTGAGCGTGCTTATGATGCAGTCGGTGCACACGCCTGAAGAGTATTATCATCGTACGAATGGGTATGTACAGGCCTCAAAAACGGTAGGACCGGGACAATACGAGGTAAGCGTTGAATATGCGCTGCCGGACTCCACAACTCGTGCCGCCCAAGGGATTGTGCAGAGCGAGGCTGTGGTGATGGAAGGTGACCGGCTCATTGTGCATTATAACCCCTACTCTCCCGATGAAATAAGCCTGCAGACACCTCCACCGATGAAGCCGGAGTTTCTCATATTTTTCGGCATACTGATTGGCGGTTTAGGATTTCGTTTCTTTATCCGATCATTCTTCCAGCACGCCAAGAAGCGTTTCATTCGGGAAAACGGGAAGAGAATTACACCTTTTACCACAGAAATTGAACACAGCTCTATGAAACTCTTATGGGTAATAAAAATACCGGTAATTCGCATCCACTGCTCCTGGACGCCTCTGAGCGGTACCGAAGACCTCAACTTCTATAGTGAACCCTATCCGCCCTCCTTCGCCTCAAAACTGAAACTACAAAATGCAAAGGTCTACTTTTTACCCCAGGCCCCGGAACGCTACTTTATTGAGGTTTGACGTTTTTGCTTTGACCACACATATGATTTTGTTTATATTAGCACAATGAAGAAAATGAAGGAATTTACTACTGGTAATGCGGCCGATCTTCCGCAGCAGAATGAAATGGTATGCATATATTTTTCGCAGCCCGATTGCGGGGTCTGCAATGCGCTTCGTCCCCGGGTAGAGGCACTTCTAAGTGAGTACCCGGGCGTTGACAGCTGGTTCGTGGACCTGGAACAGCACCCCGAGGCGGCCGGTCACTATACGGTATTTACCATTCCTGCGTTGATACTGTTTGTGCAGGGAAAAGAGACGGTTCGTTTCGCACGTCACTTTAGTGTTGATCAACTTGAAGAGAAACTCTCCCGGTATTACGACCTGCTCCAGCCGGTGAAACCCTAAACTTAGCCCTTAATTCAGCCCTACTTGGCGGTACCGGCGGCGGGGCTGCTACTGCAGCTTCTTATAATACACGTTCATACTCTCCAGCCCCTCGGAGATGAAGGTATTTCTGAAGAGGGTCCCGCTGTAGTGATACCCGGCCTTGAGAAAGGTGGCGTTCATCCCCTTCGAGCGCATACGTGCAATTGTGTAGACGGTTTTTATTCCCTGTTCGGACATAGCCGCATCCATTTGTGTCAGCAGCAGAAGGCCCAATCCTAAACCGCGATAATCCGGTGAAACAGCAAAGTCGGTCATCTCGGCGTAACTGTGCTCAATATCCTTTTCCGCCGACGAAAGGGCTACCAGGTTCCCTCCCTCCCACACTCCAAAATACTCGACCTGCGTATCCATAGTAGAGCGCAGATAATCCGGCTCATGGATTGGAAAGGGGTACCGTTCGAAGACCTCGCTGTACAGCACTGCCATCTTGAGGGTATCCTCCGGTGTGCAGACCCTCGTGTGCAGGGATTCAGGAAGGGGTTGCGGCGCCTCCGGACTAATCGAAGCCATCATGCTGCACAAGGCTTCAAAGTGCCCCGGCTCTACCTCCCGACGCGCAGGGTCGTAATAGCGACCCAAAAACAGGCCGTCGAAAACACCGTCATACAGCCCGGGCACCGAGGCCTCGATATTCCACCCGGCGGATAAAAAGCAGACGGCCTTTACACTGGGAACCTTTGCAAAGGCCTTGGTATAACTATTTTGCACGCACAGCTCATGTAGGTATTTTACCACCCCCACGGGATCCGCGCTCCCGAGGTTCATGAGGTAGGTACGCTTGTTGTTGGGACCGTGCTGGATCTCGGCCCCCTCGTACTCTTCTATCTTATCCCATTCCATTTGTCGTGTCTTCCCTTCGTTCCATCCGCTCGTTATTCTCCGGAGTGAGAGAATAAGTCTCATCCCAATTGGACAGGAGCTTCCAAATTCCCACCGAGTTGTACTCATTCGCGTCGTCAAATTTCAGCTGCAGATCACAGGCTTCACAGTCGCCGTCACAACCCGGATCATCATAGCTAAGGGGCTCCTGATAAGTGGTAATGACCCCTTCGAAGTTACGCAGGATCACCTTATGGGGCGACCAGGAGAGCAGGTAGTTCGGCATTACCGGAATCTTTCCTCCACCTCCTGGTGCATCAATTACATAGGTAGGCACGGAAAAGCCGCTGGTGTGACCGACCAGACTTTCCATAATTTCAATCCCCTTTCCCACGGGAGTACGAAAGTGGCTTAACCCTTCCGATAAATCACACTGGTAAAGATAATACGGGCGTACACGGTTAAACACCAATTTCTGCACCAGACTCTTCATTAACCGGGGACAGTCGTTTACCCCTGCCAAGAGCACACTCTGGTTGCCCAAGGGAATCCCGGCATCAGCCATTTTGCTCAAGGCCTTACGTGTGCTGCTGGTGAGCTCACGGGGATGGTTAAAATGGGTATTCACCCAGACTGGGTGATGTCTTTTCAGCATTGCAACCAAGTCATCGGTAATGCGGTAGGGCAGCACGACGGGCATACGGGAACCGATCCGAATAACCTCTACATGTTCAATTTTTCTCAACTCGGTGAGTATCCAGTCCAGATACTCATCACTCAGCATAAACGGGTCACCCCCGGAGAGCAGTACATCCCGGACTTTTGGGGTGGACCTAATGTAATCAAGCCCCTGCTGCACCTGATCTTTCGCAGGAATGTAATCCTTATCACCTACTTTGCGTTTTCGAGTACAATGTCTGCAGTACATCGAGCATACATTGCTTACATGAAACAGCACCCGGTCGGGGTAACGATGGGTAATCCCCGGCACAGGACTATCCTCATCTTCAGAGAGGGGATCGGCCTTCTCCCAATCCTGGACAATTAACTCACGAGGATCAGCAAAGGACTGAATAAAAATAGGGTCGTTTTTGTAGTCCCTAGTTTCGATCAAGCTCAGGTAATAGGGGGTAATACTTAGGGGAAACTTTTCAATTGTCTCCTCCAGTGCTTTGCGCTCCTGCGGTTCAAGAGTTATACCTGTTAGGGTCTCAAAGGTCGATATCTTTTTAATTGAATTTCGAAGCTGCCATTTCCAGTCCTGCCAATTGGTCAGGTTGGCGTCCGAATCGATTTGCTTTGTGAGTTCATTGTGGCGTGAACGATAATTTTCCATAGTTTCTGTCCTTTTACGTGCTTCACCTATCATACACGATTATATATATAGCTGTCAATTAGTTAGAATTGTAATGATTTATACTATTCTAAATACATATTTTAAATTTTATTTATTCTTTATTTATTACTACATTAAGAATTACATTATTTTTGTATTATTTTCATCAGTAAAATATATGCGTTTAATTCACTCTTTTCTAAGCTGTAATAAGCGAATATACTTGTACATTGGATCAATAAAGGCAGCAGTAAAGAGAGTATATATGACGATAAATACCCAAGGGGATGCCCAAAAACGCTATATCCGACAGCTTAAAATCCAACAGTGGGGAGAGACAGCACAACACAAACTGCAGTCCGCTCATATAACCGTTGTAGGTACAGGCGGACTGGGTTCACCGGTGCTGTATTATCTGGCAGCGGCGGGAGTGGGGAAGCTACGGTTCATTGACGGCGATAAAGTGGATATCTCAAATCTAAACCGGCAAATACTGTTTAGTGAAGAGGATATTGGAGCATACAAGGCACAAAGGGCAGCTGAAAAAATTACCGCCCTTAATTCAGAAATTGAGTTGGAGTACGTAACTGACATACTTACCGCTGAGAATATAGAAACATTGATCCCGGATAGCGATGTGATTGTGGACTGCCTTGACAACTTCAGCACCCGTTTTGTGCTAAACAAGTATGCGGTATCTCGTACTATTCCTCTGGTGCATGGAGGTATCCATGGTTTCAGCGGCCAGCTCACCACCATCATCCCCGGAGAGACTCCCTGCCTCGAGTGCCTGTTTGCAGGCATGGAAGATCCCACTCAGGAAGCGGGGGCTCGAATTCCCAGCCCTGTACTTGGGGCGGTTGTGGGGGTTATCGGCAGTCTGCAGGCACTGGAGGCGATAAAAATTGTAAGCAATGTTGGGACTGCTTATGCGCAGCGTTTATTGATCTACGATGGGTTAAGTGGAAACTTCAATGAGATCGAAGTAGCCAGGGACGTAAATTGTCCCGTGTGCGCGGCGCTTTGAGAATATAAATGATCCCTAGTCGGCAGCACTTACCGCCGCAAGCTCCGGAGTAACCCAGTTATACCATTTTACCTGCCAGCTTCCATCATGCGTAAGTAGACTCATACAGGCATTTTTTAAGGGAGGCTTTCCTGGGACTATTTCTCCCTTACTTATCAAAGAGAGCAGTCCACCGATTAGCCCACCATGGGAAACAACTAACAAGCGGCTATCGGGGTGTCGCAGCGAAAGCTCCTCTACTACTTCCAGAGCCCGGGCCTGTACAGCCTCCCAGGTCTCTGCCCCCGGGATGGGGACGCCGTTGTAGTACTGTTTGCGCAGGGCTACATCCATGCCCTCGGCCTTACCGAAATGCCTCTCCTGCAACCGCGGGTCGGTGGATATATGGGAAATGCCGATTTTATCAGCAATAGTCACAGCAGTTTCATAGGCCCGACTTAAGGGGCTGGCATATAGGTAATCCCAATTACTCTCTGCCAAATATGCCCCCGTTGCCTCGGCTTGTAAATATCCCCGTTCATTCAGGGGTATATCTGTAGATCCTTGCACGAGACCTCGCTTGTTCCAGTCGGTCTCTCCATGTCGAACTAAGTATATGTGTGTCATTACATACTAATGTACACAAATCTCATCGCGACTACAAGCGATCGCTCTACTTTCATTGCTATGCTTTCATTCTTGGATACTGTCGGCCATTTTCCTGGCCAGTTCATCCAGCATAGTGTAATGCTCCTCCGAGGGTGTCAGCTTTACTTCTATCGGATCGGCTACCATCGGCCACTTATGCTTTTCTACATATTCCATAATAGTTTTTACACCACCGCCGGACCACCCATAGGTGCCGAACACGCCAAAAACTCTGTTTTTTATTCCCTTATGGGAGAGGTTCTTAATCAAAGACTCCATTGGCGGAAAAAGCCCCACATTGTAGGTAGCACTGCCAAACATCACGCCTTTGTACTTCCATATCTCATTGATAATGTAAGAGTCATGGGTCGTAGAGCTGCTGAGCATGCGTACATTCTTCACACCGTACTCAGCCAGTTTACGAGCTACATAATCGGCCATTTTCTCAGTATTTCCGTACATCGAACCAAACACGATTACAACCCCCGGCTCAGCCTCGTAGCGGCTCCAGCGGTCATAACTGTTAATAATCCGCTGGGGATTACTTCGCCATACAGGACCATGGGTCGAAGCAACAACCCCTATGTCCAGCCCTTCAAGCTTTTTTAGAGCCTTCTGCACCATCGGGCCGAACTTACCGACTATGTTGGAATAATAGCGGCGGATTTCATTTTCGTAATACTCAATATTTACCTCGTCATCAAATACTCCACCGTCCAAGGAACCGAATCCGCCAAAGGCATCGCCGGCAAAGAGGATTTTATCATTTTGATCGTAGGTCATCATCGTTTCCGGCCAGTGAACCATTGGAGTAAGGTAAAAAGTAAGGGTATGCTTTCCAATGTTCAGTTCATCTCCGTCTTTTACCTCATACAGGTTATCCTCGATTCCGTAAAACCCCTTTAAGAAATCGAAGGTTTTACCGTTTCCGACAATCTTTACATCCGGATAATTTTGAATTATTTCCTGAATAGCTCCGGAGTGGTCCGGCTCCATATGGTTAATAACCAGGTAGTCGATAGTTCCTTCATTTAGAAGCCCACGCAGCTTCTGCAGGAAAAGAGCAATTTTCGAGACCTTCACGGTATCTATCAAGACATTTTTCTCATCTTTGATTACGTATGAGTTGTAGGTTACCCCCTTAGGCAAAGGCCACATATTCTCAAAGAGATGAGTATCGCGGTCGTTCACACCGACATAGTACACATCATCTGTAATTGGTATAAATCCATTCACTCTGATTTCCCCCTTTTTTTTCGATCATGTTGCATAAATCATATTACAATATGCAGCGAATGTAAAATGTTGCACTCAAGACATCACTATTACAACCACTTCTTATATTTGAAAAAAAACAGCATCACCACCGCTACAATCCCCATCACACCTAAAACCAGCGGATACGCCCATGGAAAGGCTAATTCAGGCATATGTTCGAAGTTCATACCGTAGACACCGGCAATAAAGGTAAGCGGGATAAATATGGTGGCAATAATAGTCAGAACCTTCATCACACTGTTCATATCATTACTCAGCTCGGTCTGGTAGGAATCGGCTAAAGCGGAACCGGTTTCTTTCATCAGCTCAAGAGTGTCGATTATGTGCAGCACATGATCGTAGAGATCTTTAAAGTATATCCGGGTAGCGGCTTCTATCAACTGAAACTCCTCTTTCTGCACCTGGTTCATAACCTCACGCAGGGGCCATACCGCTCGCCGGATTAAAATGAGTTTCTTGCGGACACGCTGCAGATCTTCGATAGTCCTATGGCCTTCCCTATCTACTATCGCCTCCTCGATATCCTCCAGCTGAACTTCCAGCTGCTCCATTATTAAAAAATAGTTGTCTATCACAAGATCAAGCAGACCATATGCCAGATAATCTGCCCCCTGACGCCTCACTCGCCCCTTACCCGCGCGGATGCGGGTACGAATCGGATGAAATACGTCTCCAGGCTGCTCCTGGAAGGAGATTACGAAATGCGAGCCGACTATTACACTCAGCTGTTCACTGATAATCTCATCCTCATCAACACTCCACCGCATCATTCTAAGTGTAAAAAAGAGCAATGAACCGTAATCTTCAATTTTCGGCCGCTGCTCGGTGTTCTGGATATCCTCCAGCACCACCGGATGCACCTTGAACTTCTCGCCAATTTTCTGCAATAGCTCCTTATCATCTACCCCCACAATATTCAGCCATGTAACTGTAGACTTATCTTCAAACTCTTGAAACTCCGGAATCCCACTGCCCTGCCGCTCTTGGTACTCGGCAGCATTGAAATGAAACACCTCGTACTGCGGTTCAGCATGGGACTCTGAATCAAAAAGACTACCAGGAGGTAATCCAACTTTGTGTCTATAGCTGCGGCGCTTTTTTCTTAAAATCGATTTTTTTATGGATAACGACATACAGTACCATTCCTCTTCTCTCTTTTGAGAATTTTTAAATTATATAAGAGTACTCTATACCCGTGATTGGGGTAAATCAACTGCTTCAGTTTTCGAGCCTTTCCAGCGCCCAGGCCGCCTGTTCGGCTATCATTGGATTCGAATGTCGCCTTAGTTCCCGCAGTTCCGGAAGCAGCTGTACCGCCCCTGTATTGGCAGCAACTAGAGCTGCGTTTCGCAGCAGCTGCTCAACCCCAAGACGCATCAACGGGGATCCGGCATACAGCTCAACCATCTCCTCCCGCCGGCGTATCCGAAGCACAGTCGATAGGTATAGAGCCTCACCGGCAATATCTTTTAAAAAGTCTGTTTCTACAGTCTCAGCCGCTTGGCGATTCAGGGGGCATACCTCCTGACATATATCGCATCCAAACAGCCAATCTCCGATCAACGGCCGCAGTTCAACCGGAATTCCTCCGGAATGCTCTATTGTAAGGTAACTAATGCAGCGTCGAGCATCGAACCGGCCGTCGGGCCGCAATGCTCCGGTGGGGCACTTCCTTCTACAATTAGAGCAGCCTTCTGGGCAGATATATCCAGGGCCATTCAGCTGCTGCTCTGCCGGGCGGTTTTCCGGTTCGGGGGTGAGTGCGGACATACGTGCGGGTTCAACGGCAAGTGTAGTAAGAATTTCTCCCAGAAATACCCAGCTGCCGTAGTGAGGATGAATCAACAAGCCATTCCGGCCCTGCCCCCCAAGCCCCGCCCGCTCGGCATAGTAGCGCTCATCCAAAGGGCCGGAATCGACGAAAGCTCGAAAGTCTTCACCCGGAAATTGTTCTGCAAGTTCGCGGCACACAGCGGTAAGGCGCTTTTTCAGCAACTTATGGTAGTCCCGACCCCAGGCATACCTCGCTATGCGGCCCTGCCCAGGGGTAAGCTTTTCCTGTGTGCGAGACCGGTAATATGGCAGCACTACTTGAATCAGGCTCCTGGCTTCCGGTAAAAGCCCCTGGGGCTGATATTTCAAGTGGGTATGCCGCTTCAAGTACTCCATCTCCCCGTGAAAACCGGCCTGTATCCAGCTCTCATAGTTAGATTGAAGCTGGGGCGAAGCTTGCGGTATTGGAATTATCCGTGCATACTCAAGATTATGTCGGTCGAGGGCATTGCGCAGTTGAATCTCAGAAACAAACTTCATAATTATTAATCATTTTTCATTACTCGGAAACCGAGCACTTAGAAACCGAGCAACCGCCGCATCATATTCAGCCATCATTTTAAACACCTTTGCCGCTAAAAAGCGGCGACTGTGGATGGAAAGGTCGCCTTGCAGGGAATATTCACTCTGGATCCATGAATAATCGGCCGGGTCACACACTACCACCACATCGTGAAAGTTTTTGGCCGCAGCTCTGATCATGGTGGGCCCGCCAATGTCGATAAACTCCAGCAGCTCATGCTCATCCTGAATTTCTTTTACTTTCTGCTGAAAGGGATACAAGTTCACCACTACCCAATCTACCGCAGTAATTGAATACTTCTGTAGAGTACGCATATCTTCACGCACGCTGCGCCGGGCGAGGATTCCCGCGTGCACCACAGGGTGCAGCGTCTTTACCCGTCCATCCAACAGCTCTGGAAAACCGGTAACCTCGCCTACCGGGGTCACCTCTAAACCAAGCTCACTTAAAAACCGTGCAGTTCCACCCGAGGAAATCAATTCAAGTTTCTGTTCCGCCAAAAACGATGCCAGCCCGTCCAATGCGGTTTTGTCATACACACTTATCAGTGCCCGTGCCATGGATTTCATGCCTCTACATTACGGTGTAAGAGTTCCGAGGTCAAGCGACGAGCACTGTAAGATATGGTGAAAGCTGCTTCTTGACCAAAGCGGGGAATAAAATCTGATTATAAAGGAAATAGAATTGGGATTTACCCAGATTTTTGTTCACTATATCAAATTTTATTTTCACATATTCAAAATCTAATGCTATAATTAGAAATAAAACCTTACATCATCCAAGGAGGATACTTTGGACAATAATACTCTCTTACTATTAGGAGATGAAGCTGTCGCCCAGGGAGCTTTAGACGCGGGCGTTTCAGGATTTTACGCCTACCCCGGAACACCCTCAACAGAAATTATGGAATACGTACAGCGCTCCCCGCAGGCCGCAGAAAAAAAGATTCATCGCACCTGGTCAGCCAATGAAAAGACCGCTGTCGAAGCCGCACTGGGTATGAGTTATACCGGAAAGCGCACCATGGCTATGATGAAGCATGTTGGCCTGAATGTAGCCGCCGACCCCTTCATCAATTCCGGGATAACCGGCGCAAATGGAGGCATCATCGTAACTGTTGCAGATGATCCCAGTATGCACAGCTCACAGGATGAACAGGACAGCCGAGTACTGGCAAACTTCGCAATGGTACCCGTTTTAGAACCCAGTAATCAGCAGGAAGCGTACCAAATGTGTTTTACCGCTTTTGAGCTCTCCGAAAAGTTTCAAACCCCGGTAATGCTCCGTTTAACGACCCGTATCGCCCACAGCCGCTCTGGTGTAAAACGAGGGGCCCCATTAGACGAGAACCAACTTGCCATGCCGGAAGACAAGCGGCAGTTTGTGCTGCTGCCTGCAATAGCCCGGGGACGTTACAAACTCCTGTTGGAAAAACAGCCCTCCCTGGAGGATGAGGCAAATAATTCGCCCTACAACCACTACTACGAAGGCAGTGATACTCGCATGGGCATTATCGCGAGTGGGATTGCCTACAACTACGTAATGGAAAATTTCCAGGACCAGCCCTGCCCCTACCCCCTGCTGAAACTCTCCCAGTATCCAATTCCGCGCAAGCACATTGAGCGCATGGTCAATGAGTGCGACGAAGTACTGGTGATCGAAGAGGGAATGCCGGTGGTAGAGGAAAAACTGCGGGGACTGCTCGACCGGGGGCCGGCGGTAGTCAAGGGAAGGATGACCGGAGAACTCCCCCGGGACGGCGAACTGAATCCGAGGCTGGTACGCAAGGCCCTGGGGCTGGAAGCCAATCCATCAACCGTTGCCCCGGAGGTAATTGCACCTCGTCCACCGGCACTCTGCCCCGGCTGCAGCCACATCGACGCCTATAACGCCATCAACGAGGCGATCAAAGCCGAATACGGGGACGGCCATGTATTTGCCGACATCGGCTGCTACACCCTCGGAGCACTGCCCCCGTTTGAAGCAATTAACAGCTGTGTGGATATGGGTGCCTCCATAACCATGGCTAAGGGTGCCGCCGATGCCGGATTGTATCCGAGTGCAGCGGTAATCGGCGATTCAACCTTTACCCACAGCGGGATGACAGGCCTGCTCGATGCGGTTATTGAAAACTCCAACATTGTAATTTTCATTCTGGACAACTCCACTACCGCCATGACCGGCGGCCAAAACAGTCATGCCAACGGCCGACTGCTGAACATCTGCGAGGGTTTAGGAGTGGATCCAAAACACATCCGCAGCCTCATGCCCAAACGCAATACCCACGACCAGTTTGTGCAAATGATTAAGGAAGAGTTAGCCTACGAGGGAGTGTCCGTTATCATCCCGCAACGGGAGTGTGTACAAACCCAGCTGCGACGAGCCAAACAGAAGCAATCAGGAGGCAAGCAATGAAACTCGATATAATTTTAGCTGGAGTCGGCGGACAGGGAATCCTCTCAATCGCAACCGTTATCGGCTATGCGGCCGTACAATCCGGTTTAGACCTCAAACAGGCCGAAACCCACGGAATGAGCCAACGCGGGGGTGACGTACAGTCGCACCTGCGCATCTCCGACCACACTATCTACAGCGATCTGGTACCCGAAGGGGCAGCCGATATTATACTTTCGGTTGAACCGATGGAGAGCCTGCGGTATATTCCGTACCTCTCACCCCAGGGATGGCTGGTGACTAACACCACCCCCTTTAAGAACATTCCGAATTATCCCGAGCTGGACAAAATCCTCAAAGAGGTCGACAAGGTTCCTCACCACGTGGCAATAGATGCCGACGGGATGGCCAAGGACCTAAAAAACAGTCGTGGTATGAATATGGTAATGGCAGGGGCTGCGTCCCTGTTTATGGACATAGATTTTGAGAAACTTAAAGAGGGCATTCGTTACAGCTTCGGGCGCAAGGGAAAGGAAATTGTCGACCTCAACATCGCCACACTCGAAGCCGGTCGAAAGTTTGCCGAAGAAAATCGCTCGTCATAACGGGAGTCATAACGAGAATCATTACCATTATTGGGGGAAACAATGCTGGTCAAAGAACTCATAAACCCCGCCTCAATTGCGGTTGTCGGCGGGTCCAATAATACCCACAAACCGGGGGGAAAGGTTATCGAAAACCTCATATCGGGGAATTTCAAAGGGCCGATTTATCCGGTGAATCCAAAGGAAGCAGAAATCCAAGGGCTGAAGGCCTACAGCAGCAGTGCCGATCTGCCGAAGGTCGATTTAGCGATTCTGGCAATTCCCGCCGCCCTCTGTACTGCTACGGTGAAAACTCTCACTGAGCAGAAGGGAACCAAGGGCTTCATCATTCTGTCGGCCGGTTTTAGCGAAGAGAGTGAGGCCGGGGCGGAGATAGAGCGGGAAGTAGTTGATATTATTGAAGCCCACGGCGGCAGCCTGATTGGCCCCAACTGCATTGGGGTCCTTACCCCCTCCTACAACGGGGTTTTTACTACCCCAATTCCAAAACTCGATCCCCGGGGCTGCGATTTTATCTCCGGCTCCGGTGCTACCGCTGTCTTCATTATGGAGGCGGGAATGCCGAAGGGGCTTACCTTTTCTCAGGTCTTCTCGGTTGGAAACAGTGCTCAAATCGGGGTGGAGGAGGTACTGGAGTACCTTGATGAGACCTTTGACCCCGAACACAGTTCAAAGGTAAAGCTGCTGTACATTGAAAGCATCAATAAACCGCAGAAGCTGCTGAAACACGCCAAGTCGCTTATCCGTAAGGGCTGCCGTATTGCAGCAGTAAAGGCCGGCTCATCCTCCGCCGGCAGCCGGGCGGCCAGCTCCCACACCGGCGCCCTGGCAAGCTCGGACGGCGCCGTGGATGCCCTGTTCCGAAAGGCCGGTATCGTACGCTGCTATGGACGGGATGAGTTGACCACAGTTGCCTCTGTTTTTATGCATCCCCCTCTCCCGGGCCGGCGAATCGCCGTCATAACCCACGCCGGCGGGCCGGCGGTAATGCTTACCGATGCCCTTTCCAACGGCGGGCTGGAAGTTCCGCCGATTGAAGGGCCTGCGGCGGAAGAGCTCAAGGAGCTTCTGTTTCCCGGCAGCTCCACTGCCAATCCCATCGACTTTCTGGCAACCGGTACCGCCGAACAGCTGGGACAGATTATCGACTATTGCGATACCCGCTTCGACATGGTCGATGCAATGGTAGTAATTTTCGGGAGTCCCGGCTTGTTTGAGGTATATGACGTATATCAAGTACTGCACCAGAAGATGCGCAGCTGTAAAAAGCCGATCTACCCGGTACTGCCCTCTATTATCAATGTAAAGAACGAGATTGCCGACTTTCTCTCTAAGGGAAATATCAACTTTCCCGATGAGGTTGAGTTTGGGCGGGCCCTGAGCCGGGTATATGCAACTCCCCCAGTCAGCCGAACCGAGCCGGAGCCCCCGGAGATCGACCGCCAGGCTATCCGCGAGGTTATCGCCGTGGCCGACAGCGGGTATCTGCCTCCGAAGGCGGTTCAGCAGCTGCTGGATGCAGCTGGTATTCCCCGAGCCGGCGAGCAGGTCGCCGGCAGTGCTGACGAGGCCGCTGCAGCGGCGGCTACTCTTGGCTACCCGGTGGTAATGAAGGTGGTCGGTCCAGTTCACAAGTCCGATGTAGGTGGCGTGGTAGTCAATGTGGATACCGAAGAGAGGGTCCGCAGCGAGTTCAACCGACTCATGCAGATTAAAGAGACCACTGGGGTTCTCCTGCAGCCGATGCTCAGCGGCCTAGAACTATTTGCCGGAGTGACCTTGGAACCTGGATTTGGACACATGGTATTGTGCGGTTTGGGGGGCATCTTTGTGGAGGTGTTAAAAGACGTGCAAAGCGGCCTAACGCCCCTTGGACAGGAGGAAACCCTTTCAATGATTCGAAATCTGAAGGGATATAAAATGATAGAAGGAACCCGTGGACAGAACGGGACTGATGAATACTTGTTCGCCGACATCCTCATCAGGCTGGGAGCCCTGGTCGAGACCGCTCCGGAAATTGCGGAGCTTGACCTCAACCCCCTCCTCGGCAACCCCAATTATGTATGCGCGGTGGACGCCCGCATAAGAGTAGAGAAGGAGAGTTATCATGGCTAAGAGAGAGAATACTCCGATCGATGCGCAGGTTGTTTCACAGAAGATTCAGGCCAGCGGTATTCAGGATATGGCTAGCGCCGGAATTCGAGAGCTGGTAAAGCTGGTGTATCAAATTGAAGGTGAAACGGGCGACAAATATATTCGAATGGAAATGGGAGTCCCCGGACTGCCGGCTCCTGAGGTGGGCATCCAAGCCCAGATAGAGGCTCTGAAGCAGGGAGTAGCCTCTAAATACTCGATGATAGACGGGCTGCCGGCACTGAAAGAGGAGGCAGCGCGGTTTGCAAAACTCTTTTTGAATATCGCTATCAGTCCCGAATCGTGTCTGCCGACGGTAGGCTCGATGCAGGGCGGCTTCGCAACCTTCCTGGTGGCAAACAGGAATAATCACAACCGCAAGGGAACCCTGTTTATCGATCCGGGTTTTCCTGTACAGAAACAGCAGTGTCACGTACTTGGCCATGAATACGAGAGCTTCGATGTGTATCACTACCGCGGCCCGAAACTGCGGGAGAAATTGGAGTCTTACCTGCAGACCGGTCAAATCTCCTCTATCATGTACTCCAATCCCAACAATCCCACCTGGATATGCTTCACCGAACAGGAGCTGCAGATTATCGGAGAGCTTTCCAAGAAATACGATGTTACCGTAATCGAAGACCTGGCCTATTTTGCAATGGACTTTCGCCACGACTACTCACAACCGGGACAGCCTCCCTACCAGCCGACCGTGGCCCATTACACCGACAACTATGTACTGCTGCTCTCAACCTCGAAGGCCTTCAGCTATGCCGGAGAGCGGCTTGGCCTGATTTTAGTCTCGGACGCCCTGTTTAACCGTCGCTATCCCGACCTCACCCGCTACTATCCCACCGATAAGTTCGGTCATTCCCTGATCTACGGGGCCTTATATACCCTGACTGCCGGCACCAGCCACTCGGCTCAGTACGGCGTAACAGCGATGCTGAAAGCGGTGAACGACGGCACGTACAACTTTGTAGAAAATGTAAAGGAATACGGTACCCGGGCGCGGATTATGAAAAAGCACATGGTAGAGAACGGCTTCAAAATTGTCTATGACCACGATGAAGACCAGCCACTGGCGGACGGCTTTTATTTCACCTTCTCATATCCCGGTTTTTCCGGCGGAGAGCTGGTGGAAGAGCTGCTGTACTACGGTATCAGTGCCATCAGCCTGCAGATTACCGGCAGCGACCACAGTGAAGGCCTGCGGGCGTGTGTTTCACAGTTCAGCCTTGACCAGGAGGCGGACTTAGCCGCGCGGCTAAAACGCTTTCATGCCGACCATCCAGTAGACAAGACCTAGGGCAGCCTAAAGCTCTAACGCACGTTTTTGGCCTGCAAAAATCTCTGCAATTCCTGTATCCGCCGCATCCAAAAGTTCATTCAGCCGAGTGCGGCTAAAGCTAGCCCTCTCGGCGGTTCCCTGTACCTCAACCAGCTCATCTCCCATTTTCACGATGTTCATGTCAACCTCAGCCTGAGAATCGTGGGCATAATCAAGATCACAGACCACCTGGTCATCGACCACACCCACACTCACTGCGGCCAGCTGTCCCTGCAGGTAGTACTCCGGTCCAGCTACTTCCTGCTGCCCGGCTAAAACTCTCAGGGCATCGTATAAAGCGACCCAGCCGCCGGATATTGCCGCAGTCCTAGTCCCGCCGTCAGCCTGAATTACATCGCAGTCGATTAAAATAGAGACGGGGCCCAGCCTTTCCAGGTTCACCGCCGCCCTTAAACTCCTTCCGATGAGGCGCTGTATTTCCGTACTGCGTCCATCGCGCTTTAACAACTCCCGTCGCTTACGGCCTCCCCCGGTACTTCCCGGCAGCATGGCATATTCGGCTGTAAGCCACCCGGAACCACTCTCCTCTAAGAATCTGGGCACCCCGGCTTCAATAGTTGCGGTGCAAATAACTTTGGTATCACCAAAAGAAACCAGACAGGACCCGGCCGGATGCATAAGATAATTACGAATAAATTCAACTGAACGCATGAAATCTCCTTACTAAAAAATATCTAAACACAAATATATAGTGGCATTGGACACAGCTCAGCCAATCATCTATGCTTCCGGTAGAGGTACAACTACTATGGCGAAAGTGCTGCTCCGGGAGACAAAGAAGGACTCACCTATTTCACATATTCTTCGCTCCCTTGGCCACTCTATCATCAGAATAGATTTAGAAGAAGGGGGACAGGCAGCCCTCGAGCCTGCAAAAATTACGGTGTTGATACACACAAGCTTCAAGAGAAAATTAACCGATTAGCCAATAGAGGGAATTTCAAAAAATAGATATGAAGGGATTTGACAAGGAGAAGTCTCCGCCATATATTATAGTAATACTAAGTAATACCATAATAATTATACGAGTTTTAGAGGTGTCATGAAAAAACATGAGATTATTTCGTTTAAAGCTGATCAGCAGCTGGTAGAAGCACTCAAGGCTATTCCCAACCGGTCTGAGTTTATCCGCAATGCGGTTTTACGGGCAATGGATAACATCTGTCCGCTCTGTCAGGGTACAGGAATACTTACACCGAGCCAAAAAGAGCACTGGAACGAGTTTACCGCCCATCATAAAATCGTAAAGTGCGACGACTGCGAAGAGACCTACATTGCCTGTGACCGGAACAGCGTGGCCGGGGGAACCTTATGAAGCGTGCTGCCTTTTCTCAAGCACATCTGCGGATATTAGTACTTGTCTTGCTTATAGTGTTTAGCCCGCCGTTGTTTTCCGCCGGCTCCAACGAACAGGCTGGGGATAAAAACAACCAAGTGGGAGAAAATCAAGAGAGGGCGAATGAGTCCGACCCAGAGCTTACAGTTTTCGTAAGTATACTGCCGCAACGCTTCTTTGTGGAGCAGATAGGCGGCCCTTCTGTCGAGGTAAATGTGATGGTTCCACCAGGAAAGAGTCCGGCAACCTACGAACCGAGTCCTAAGCAAGTATTCAAGCTCGGGAGGGCTGGGCTGTTTTTTACCATCGGAGTTCCCTTCGAGCAGGCCTTTATCCCACTTATCAAGGACGAAATGGAAGCACTGCGAATAGTTGATACTTCCCGGGGAATTGAAAAGCGATCGATACATGAGGATGAGGCACTCGAGAGCGACGAGCATGGCCACTCGGATGAGGATTCTGATGAACAGATGGATCCCCATATATGGCTGGCTCCGCCCCTGGTTGAAGTGCAGGCCGCCCACATCCGCGATGGACTAATAGAGGTGAATCCCGAAAAGGAATCACTCTACCGCCGGAACTATCAAAGTTTTGTGAGGGAGCTGGAAAAGCTTGACGCCGATTTACAGAAGACCCTGGAACCGGTTAAGGGAAGCACCATTCTAGTGTACCACCCCTCATTCGGCTATTTTGCCGAAAATTACGGACTTTCGCAAGTTGCAATCGAAATGGGCGGAAAGGAACCTAGTGCACGACAGCTGCAGGAAGTCATTGCAACCGCCAAAAAGCATAACGCCAAGGTAATTTTTGTGCAGCCTGAATTCTCAAAAGCAAGTGCAGAAAAGGTGGCTAAGGCGATCGATGGAGCAGTAGTTGAAGTTGCCCCGCTAAAGCCGGACTACATGGAGAATATGCGATCAATTGCCCAGTCAATTCGAGAAGGATATCAGAATGGAGCATAGAACAGCCACAAATGTAATTGAGGTAGAACATGCGGTATTTCGATATTCAAATTACACCGTACTGGATGATGTGTCCT
>JAWLDZ010000019.1:0-33433 GCA_041686355.1 Spirochaetaceae bacterium | reverse complement strand
ACATCTTTATTGTTAATTTCTTCTACCGAAGGCACATTCGGTTTGTCCCACTCCATGAAGAGGTTGCCGGAACAACCGGCAAGCGTCAGGAGCAGCAGTATTGATACGGTTGTTATTGCAATTCGTCGCATCATTTCCTCCTCTATTCTATTGTGCGCAGAGCATCTACGCAATTATTAACTGTTTGGCTTTTTTTGACATTTTATATATAATATAACACTCTAATGCCGTAAAAACAACTTAAAAGTGCTGTATGACGACAATTCTAACACATTTCTTTCGAAAAACCTATATTATGCATATCCAATGCAGTGCAGCGGTACGCTCAAGCCTGGCTTTGGACGACGGTGTGTATCGCTTTCACCGACATTCTGATACAGCACAATTTTATTATCATATTCGAAGTCCTTGAACTGGCTGCGGCCCTTTCCCTTCCCCCCTATTTCTACCACGACGGTCTTTCTCTCAAAATTGATAACATAATCGGGTGTCTTTTTACCGCGGGTAGTTTTTGCATAGGTAAAATCGATACCATGCTGCTCCATCGCCTCTGCAAAGAAATCTTCACGCAGCTCTCCTATACACTCCGTATAGGGCCGATATAGCAGGCGGTAGGGCAGTTCCATCAGAACCTTGGGTTCTTTGAGCACATTGGTTCCCTTTGGAAAAACACGCTTGATTAAGAAACTATTCTCCAGGACTCCCAGGAATTTTTCCGCCTTGTATTTTGTTATTCCGAGATTCTTTGAAACAGAGCTATAATTAATCCCGTCTACCGGAGCCTTACCAAGGAATTGAAGCATTTTTTTTATCACTAATATGTCTTCTGTACTTGTTTTTTTATCAGCATTGGGAATATCGTCGTTCACAATTTTTGCAATTATATTTTTGAATTGCTCCAGCGCGGCCCCCGGCTCTAGCAGAAATGGATATAAGCCTCCATTTAGGTACTCGTGGAAGTAGGCCTCCTGCCGTAAATAGACTGGATCCACAGGCCGAAACAGAGCATCCTCGATATTGAGTTTGGGTACATCAATCGCATATCGAAAGAACAGATACTCCCTGAAGGTGAATGGAAGCATTTTTATTATACGCACCCGGCGGGATAAATCCCATGAAGAGCTGTGCAGAGAAAGTGCAACTGAACTTGAAAACCATATCCGGTAGGGGGTAAAGTCGTACAACTCCTTCAGTTCTGCAGCGTAATTTGGGATAAAATGGATCTCATCAACAAAAAACTGCTCGATTCCATACTGTTCAGCAAAAAAGCGAATCGTATCTTTTAACGAGCTGTCTAACGGTAAGGTATCTGCGGAAATATACATACCCTTTTCATACTTTTTCCGCAGTTGCCGCAGAAACACTGTTTTCCCCACACCTCTGGGTCCTATAACAGCTACAAAGGGTCTGCCCGGTAATTCATCCGCTGTTCTTACAATGAATCGCCTATGAGGAAATTTATTTACTCTTTCAACCGCTTGTCGATCCAGACTCAACATCTCATTAGGATTCATACTGTGATAATAAAGCTATAGTATCATTCTGTCAAATCATTTGCCAGAATGATATACATTTTGTTTAACTGTTGAACGGAATGATACTATTCCAAGCGACCGAGGATGTGTTCATCCGCCGATTCTATCCGCACGGATACAATTTTGCCGTGCATACCTGTTTCTGCGCCCTGAAAGAGGTCTAGGGGAATGTCGACTCTGAGGTAGTTCTCGGAAAGTCCGCTCCAATACTCCTCGTCACCTATCATGTGAATCTCTTCCAGCAAAACTTGGACTTTGCGGCCAATCCAGCGTTCTGCGTAGACGGACTCCAGTTCTGCGGCCAGCTCGCGGAGGGCATTAGCCCGCTCCCCGGCTATACGCTCCGGGACGGGGTTGGGGGCATGGAAGAGTTCGGTACCCGGGCGTGGAGAAAAGGTAAAGATATGCAGTGCAGCAAAACCGCACTCCTTGATGAGGTCGTAGGTGGCTTGGAAATCTTCATCGGTTTCGCCGGGCAGCCCTACGATCACGTCGGCCGCCAGAAAGGGGTCGTCCTTGACTCCACGCAGCTCTGCCACCGCTTCACGGATGCGAGCCGCGGTATAGGGACGGTATACGGCTTTCAGGATGCGGTCGGAGCCGCTCT
This sequence comes from Spirochaetaceae bacterium, assembly GCA_041686355.1. Classification (GTDB taxonomy): domain Bacteria; phylum Spirochaetota; class Spirochaetia; order DSM-16054; family Sediminispirochaetaceae; genus DSBN01. Next base: position 31,291 of record JAWLDZ010000019.1, on the reverse strand, counting down.
GTACCGGAATATGAAAGTGGGGACAGACCCGGGGGTGGGCCACCGCCTCCACCAGTTCGCGACGGATCATCTCCGGCTCGAGGCTTGAGAGGCGGATGCGGTACTCCTCTTCTCGACCGGTAAGCTCAGTTAACAGCTGGGGCAGCCTGTATCGCCGGTTATCCGGGTCGCGGTAGGCGGTTAGGTTTACCCCGGTTAATACCAGCTCGTTGTAGCCGTGGTGGTACAACTGTGCCGCCCGCTCGGCAACCTCGGCAGCGGCCAGACTAACTGAAGCGCCTCTGGCAAGGCGGACACGGCAGTATGCACATTGGTGGTCACAGCCGTCCTGCACTTTAAGGAAAGCCCGGGAGTGAAAGCTGTAGGTATCGGCGGCAAAGCGAAAAATCCCGCCCCGCTCTACCCCTTCACTGGCGAAGCCGGAGATGCAGGCATCCACCGCCTCCCTCACCGCATCGGCGGAGGCTTCAGTTGAACAGCCGCCGGAAGCTTCTAAACACTCGGCCAAATCGAGTAGCTGGTACTTGCGCTCATGTCCCAGCACCACCACATTCGGCATCAGTGCCTCCAGCGCCTCGTGGTCGAGCTGAGCGTAGCAGCCGGTTACAACTATCACCGAGGCTGGGTTATCCCTGGCCAGCCGACGGATGATCCGCCGGGCCTTTTGTTCGGCCTTACTGGTGACTGTACAGGTGTTTACTATAAATATGTCAGCCCCCTCCTGGGGAGAGGCGATAAAAAAACCCCGGCTCTTAAAGGTAGATGCCAGGGCTTCACTTTCGCTCTGGTTCAGCTTACAACCCAGAGTGTAAAAAGCTACCTTCATCCTGTTTTCATTTTCTCCTGTACTCTGCTTTTTCCCCGCTCTGCATCGTTCAGTCCGGGCCTCAGCCGCAGGGCCTCGTTGTACGCCTCCAGGGCGTAGGGGTAATCTTCGGCTTGTTCACGGGCATAACCAAGCCGGGCCCACCATTGGGCAACTGAAGAGGTATGGTAAAGAGCCGTGGTAATGGCAATATCTGCGTGGTGGTATTCACCCAGCCGGATGAATATTTCCCCCATCATATAATAGGCGGTATCAATTCTCGGGCCGGTGGGAGACAAAACAGCGTATTCCTCAAACCACTCAAGGGCCTGCAAGTTCCGCCCCTGATAGTAGTGGATTTCACCAACTATCTCGACCAGCCGCGGATCGTACCGTGATATCTCCATGCCCTGCTGGGCATAATCAAAAGCTTCATCGTAGCGGCCTAAGCGTACAAGACTCCAGCACAGTACGGCGTAGGAGTCCATGTTCTGTGGTGTTTCTTCCAGTTCTTGCAGACACACGTCCACCGCCTGTGAATATTGTCCGTTGTTATAAAGCCTCAGGGCGTCAGGCCTCTCCTGTGCAAAGAGCACAAGACTTGGGAAGAGCATTATTATCAATACTAGATTACGCGTTCGCATTCGGCTTTTCTCCCTGGCTCAATTCAGTGTGCGGGGCTTCCATCTTGCAGATACCGTTGAACTTGCACCCGCTTTCCATAATCACGTCGGGCGCGGTAATATCGCCATCTACCATTGCAGTGGCAAATAGCTCAACCCGGGTATGAGCATAGACATCACCCTTAATGGTGCCCTTCAGCGAAACAATATTAGCCTCGACCCGGGCTTTGACTACCGCTTCGCGGTCGACATACAAATTGCCAAGAGCCCGTATATCTCCTTGAAAGCGTCCCTTTATCATTAAACTGTCTTCAAAGCTCAGTTTTCCGTCGAACGTAATGTCCTCGGTTAATATGGTAACTATATCGCTCTCATCTACTTCACGTATTTGTACTTCAGACATCTCAACCCCCGTGTTCTATGGCAATCCTACTCAGCGATATTGCCGATGTCAAGTCTGAGAACCTATTCAACAAGCTTATTCATCTTCAGGCTCTAACATGTTCAAGGTATGTTGAAAGGCCTGAAACACAGCGCTCCTCATTTCTCCGGTGTAGGGATTGTATCGCTGCAGGTCGTAAAACAGCTGCAGCGGATCGTTACAGGTCTGTTCAACAATCTCCAACAGTTTTCGGTACCCCATAGTTGCAATTTCGCTCTCCGGCAAGTTCAAGCCCTGCAGTACCCTCCCGATAAAGTGGGTAACTCCCTGGGTATAAGCTGCCTGATGATCGTGTTCATCCGGACTCATTTCAATAACCTGCATTCCATATCCCTGAAATCTCTTTTTCCACTGCTCAAAAAGAACAGACCTCGCTGAAACCGGCGACATAACCATTGGTAAACCCTGAGGACCGTTTTTCCCCGAATCCGGACCGAACATGGGGTGTGTGGCGATTGAGTTCACACTCGCCGGCAGCTCGCGCTGCATAACCCGCGCCGGATGCACCTTCACCGAACAGGTATCAAAAACAGCCATTCCAGGCTTCAGCAGTGGAGCAATATCCCGCAAAACCCCCTCGAAGGCGGAGATGCTTACACACATGAACAGGGCATCCGCTTGTGCAATTTCTTCCTTGCCAACCTGTTTTATTTCAGGGGGCAGATTGTATTTCTCTGATCGGCTGTATCCAATTACTTCGAATTCTTGTGCCAGCAGAGATGCCCAGTAAGTTCCAAAACGTCCAAGTCCATATACACCAACAATCATGGAGCGATGTTAATTGATTTTTCTGAGAAGGACAATAACAGAATTATTAATATGGAAGTTTTGCGCCTTCTCTGTTATTCTAATGGCTGTACGGAAGTGCAATTATTTAAAATTTTTGTGTTTTAGGAGTTAATATGACCTTTTCAGAAAAAATGAAAACAAAAGCAAAATCAATGCAAAAGAAGCTGGTACTGCCCGAATCGCTCGAGCCGCGTACCCTGCAGGCAGCCCGCATCATTGTCGATGATGGCCTGGCATCCGAAGTATTTCTTGTTGGTAAAGAAAATGAAATTGCAAAGGCGGCTCAAACCTTAGGGGTTGACCTGACCGGGGTAAAAATAAGCACCCCCGACGATAGCGAACAGTTGGATGAGTTTGCCAACGAGTTTTACGAATTGCGTAAACACAAGGGTATCAGCCCTGAAGATGCCCGTTCAAAAATAGTAGAGCCCCTGAATTGGTCGGCGATGATGGTTCGTAAGGGTATGGCCGATGCAATGGTGGCTGGAGCGGAGAATGCTACCGCTGCGGTTTTACGGGCTGCCATGACTATTATCAAAACCAAGCCGGGGACAAAATACGCCTCTTCCTGCTTTGTGATGTCCCTTGAAGACACAAAATGGGGGGTCGACGGAAATTTTATTTTTGCCGACTGTGCCACTATCCCGGACCCAACCCCAGAACAGCTAGCAGAAATTGCCATAGCCTCTTCAGATTCCTGTAAAATCTTTTTAGAATCAGATCCAATTACTGCGATGCTCTCTTTCTCTACCCAAGGGTCGGCTCAACATCCGCTGGTGGAAAAGGTCACCAAAGCACTGGCCATTGCTCAGGAAAAACGTCCCGATCTGCTGATAGACGGCGAACTGCAGCTGGATGCAGCGGTAGTAGAAAAAGTTGGCGCTAAAAAAGCTCCTAATTCAAAGGTAGCTGGGAAAGCCAATACACTGATATTCCCCGATTTACAGTCTGGAAACATTGGTTACAAGCTGGTCCAGCGTTTGGCCGGGGCTGAGGCCTATGGACCCATCCTGCAGGGCTTTGCCAAGCCGGTCAGCGACCTCTCACGGGGCTGCAGTGTCGAAGATATCGTCACTACCTCCGCTATAACCCTGGCTCAGGTATAACCAATTCGGTATAATAAAAAAGCGGTTGACCAGTTTAGTAAAACCGGCAGCCGCTTTTTTAGTTAAGACTTAATTATATTCGGACTTGCAGGAGTTTAATTAGCAGCCTGAATCTTGGTAATAGCTGCTTGTGCTTCTCGCTGTATTGAATTCTCCCAGGAATCAGAAATTGTAACCATAGTCAGTTCCTCTATACCCGATAGATGGCCGACATTCCCCAGGGCCTGAATCAGAGTCCTGACTATTCGGTAGGAATCGGGTGGAGAATCTTCCCGCCGCTGGTTATAGTAACCCAGCAAATCGGACAATGGGCGAGCAACTTCCTCTCCGGTAAAGGTTCCCAGAGTCTCAAGCAGGTTAAGAACCTCATCCTCATCGAACAACCGGTTAGCGCGGTACATCTGGAGCATGTTGCTTAAATTCTCAATCAGCCTTTCGTTCTCCGGCTGGGGATATTTCTTCAGCATCTCCAAAGCATCTAGGCGAATCCTTTTAAGCTCACGTCCTTCATTCCTGTTCTTGGGTGAGTAGGTAAGTCCCTCATCGATGCCTGCTGCGGCCACTCTGGCCTTTGCGATTTCCGGTGCACCTGATTTTTCAGCCGCCTGCAGGGCTGCCAGCTTTAGCTCGAAATCATCGTTCGTACGAAGAATCTGCAGCAGCTGTTCACTAGGATCATCAACAATCTGCTGGAGGACCTTTTCAGCCCGCTGTTTGACCTGTCTCTGTCCTGAATACCAGCCCTGGGAGGCAAAAAACACCGGCTCGTAGCCAACCTCTTCTCCCAGGCGACCAAGTGCTGTCACAAGAGCATAGGCTACAATCTCGTTCTTACGCTGATTCTGAATATCATCATAATTGAAGTTGATATTCCGCAGCATCATGGCCATATCTTCGGCATATTCACGAGCTCCCATACTGCCCAAAGCCATAATTGCGTCTGCCTTCAGAATCGGATCCTCCACAACCTGTACAGTTTCCCAGACCACCGGTATTGCCTCACGTGCTTTCAGGCGTCCCAGCTCTTGAACCACCATCTTCATGAGTTCAAGTTTTCGATCAGCTTCTGTCACATTTGCGGTATTACGAAAAGTACGTACTTCCTCGTCGAGAGCATCCGTCAGCACCGGAATTACATCACGACTGTTCTGTTCAACAATATTCATCATGATTTGCTGTTTTTGACTAAGCGTCTGTGCACGCTCATATAAACGGGTCCACACAGCAGCTACTTCGTTTGCCACTGCAAACTGACTTCCAAGCATAACCATCAGCAGCAGCATCAGTATTTTAAACTTCATTCTTTGCATATTTTCCTTCTATTACCTTTCTTCACTACTCAGCTACCTTGTAAGAGACCTTGCTGCGAGTGATATATTCGTATGTAATCTGTTCCTGAATATTTTCCCCTGCATCCATATAGACCACTTCTACAGGATTTCCAAAACTATTATTTACATATGCTATTTTTCGCTGTACCGAACCATTGGCCCTTAGCAAGGCTTCGTTTACCAAAGCTCCATTTTCATACTCATACAGACGGCTCTGCTCGCGCTGGTCGGAACTGTTGTACCACACCCTCTTTTCCGGTTTACCCTCTGAGTTATATTCAATAACAAAATAATCCAGCAGTTCATTTCCGGCATTGTAGTTCTCGATACGTGTGTTGAGTCCCTTCTGGTACTCATACAGGCTGTAACTCATCAGTGTATCATTGTTGTTGTACACCAGCCATTTACTCTTCTGACCATTCTGATTGTACTCAAACTCCTGTCGCGTCTGTTGTTCATCCTTTGCGTTCAGAAGCAGATCCTCACTCAACAGGCCTTCTTTGTTATAGTCAAACCGATGTATTCGCTGCAGCTCATTATCATCGTTGTAATGCCGACTTTCAGTCAAACTGCCGTCTTCATAAGTATAAACAATCCGCTCCTCTGCTTCGTCATCAGAATTGTACAGTATCTCTTCGCGTTTTTCAGTTCCTTCGTCGGCATAATTGTACACCCGGTAGGATGCCAAAACGCCGTCGGAATAATAGCTTGTTCGTTTTGAAACCAACTGTACCTCTTCAACTACCTTCTCCTTCTCAGGTTCAGTCGCTTCAGCGGTTTTTTCTACCTCTGTCTTGGTCTGAGGGGACTTCTCCCCGTTTTCAGCCTGGCTTGCACATCCAGCTACCAACAGAACCAAGCCTCCCACGAGCAGAATAAATATTATGCCTTTGCGCATATGTGTCTCCTTAGTATTATTCATTTATAAAGTATTCTCCTTTCAAATATACTCCACAGAATTTTACGAGTCAAACTATTCATTCAGGAATCGGAAGCGGCGGAATCGGAATGAGTTTCACTCAAAAACTCCGCCAGTTCCACCACTTTTTCCACTGTAAGCTCTTCTCCGCGCTGTCCCTGGTCAATACCGCCGGCGTCTAAAGCTGCAGCTATTTTTTCTTCTCCGTAGCGGCTCGCAAGACTGCTGCGAATGAGGGTGTTGCGGATAGTTTTTCGGCGTGAGCTAAACAAGGCCTTGGTGATCGCACTGACCAGAGGCAGCCGACAAAAATTGAATCGCCCATGGGGTTTCATTAGCACTAGTGCTGAATCCACATGGGGCGGAGGGTAAAAAGCTCCAGGAGAAATAGTTCCTCCGTCCTCAACTGTACACGCAAATTGACAGATCACCGAAAAAGAGGAATACTCACGTGATCCCGGTGCCGCCCTCATCCGCGCGGCAACCTCCTTTTGAACGGTAAAAACCATCCGCGGGGCCACACAACCGGCTTCAATTAAATTGGCGATAATCATTGATGCCGTGTTATAGGGTAAATTTCCCATAATTCGGTCAGGAAGACCTTCTTCCTGATACACCGACTTCCAAGTTTTCACTACATCCCCAGTGACAATTTTCAAATGGGGGTATTCAGTATAGAGTGTTGTGAGAAATTGTATGAACCGGTTATCGATTTCAAACAGTGTAATATTTTCGGCCTTATCTACCAGCATGTGGGTCATTGCCCCCAAGCCAGGTCCAATTTCCCACACCGTTGACTGTCCCTCCAGCTCAAGCAGCCCGACAATCTTTTCGCGTACTCCTTGGGATATCAGGAAATTCTGTCCAAACCGGCGGTTGGGCGCCATTCCATGAGTCTGCAGGAACTGGGCGATCGATTTGGGAGAATTGTAGTTTAATTCGCCATCCATAGCGCCCAGCATACTGACAGAGTGAGAACAGCGTCAATACACAGCCTGAAATTAGAGCGATTAAACTCCATTTATCAGGAGCAATTTCAATCGGGCTAAACAAGCTCCACCACCTTACGGCATCGACTGTCACAAAGGCAGCCTTCTCAATTAAAAGGCGAAAGTATCGATCAGCCATCACCAACAGAGGCCCGGAGAATAGACTTAGAAGGCAGGACCAGAACAGATATGCTAATCCGCCCCACATCCATAGGGTCACTAGCGGTGTCAACAGCAAGGGCGCCAGGAGACCTATGGGATATAACACCCCAAAGCTTTTCACAAGTACACATGCACTGCAGCACTGGGCCGCGATGGTCGCTGCTGCGATCTCCCTCATAAGCGGAGGAAACAGCACCGGCAGACAGCGGCTGATCGGACGAGTCCACAAGCAGATTCCACCCAAGGCCAAATATGAAAGCTGAAAACCAAGGCTGTAAGAGTCTTGCGGAAGAAGCAGCGTTTGGAGAATAAATGTTATACAGAGTATGTGAAATGGATTTACCCGCGCTCCCAGTACCAGCACCCCCGCCGACCCAAGGGCATACATAATTACCGCTCGCAGCATAGAGGGGCGAAGCCCCACCAAAAACAGATAAAAAACTATTGTAAGCAGAGAAAACAGCACTGCCCGTCTGCGTCCTATCAACGGAGTTGTGAACATCAGCACTCCCAAGGAAATCACCCCCAGATGCATCCCCGAAAGAGCCAGCAGATGGGCACAACCGGCCCGCCTGAAAAGAGCGAATAAATAGCCGGAATTTCCATCCTTGTAGCCCAGAAGCAGTGCTTCTAATAAGGGAGGTGAGTGGCGCCCAATACTGACAAGCCTCGCCCGGAGAGAATAAAAAAGGGCTGCTCTTTTTTTCAGCAGCACAGAGGAGAAACCCGTAAGGGCGACTTGCCCCTGAGCGTTGCCTATATACCTGTTTCTCAATTCTTTCAACCGTATTGGCACTCGCAATTTCTGTCCCTGATAAAAGCCGGTAGTACCGGGCAACAGCAGCAAGAGGGAACCTTTTGCTGCAGCGGTGTTTCCAAAATTATCCTTCACTTCAGTTAAGGCAATTTTCACCCTGCTCCCACCCCGCCCATCCATTCGACTATCGTCTTGTACTGTCCCCCTTATTTCAGTTACGCGGCCCGTCGGAAGGCCCCAATACTGCTGTGATTCTTGTAGCACGAAGGGAATTCGAATACAGAGGACACATACAACCGACACCCAAATCAGCACCTTTCCAATCGACCTTATTCCCTCGGAGGAGCAGTTTTCGCAGATTAAGGCCACGGCCGCTATAAATGTAGAACAGAGGATAAGCGCTATCTTTACGAAGTCTACATTTACTGCATTACAAGCCCATAGGCTGCCCAGAACCGGTACAATGCTAAGCTCAATGAGGCCTTCGTAGTGTCTTCGGAAGGAACGGCGGCCCCAAGCAGCGGGGCCTAGAAAAACTGTTCGTTTACTCTTTAAACTCACTTAATACCTCCCGCGCAGCCTGTTTGACTGAACGGGGGTAATCAAGATACATGGTGTAAAGTAAGTGATCGAATGCCACTTCATCGCCTAAAATGCCGAGGTTCTTGATAACAGCTAATGCAACCTGTTCGTCAACCTTCTGCCCGTTTTCTTTATAAGTGTTCAACACTTCTAGATACAGGCTAAGTCGCACCGCTGCTTCAGATCTTCCCATTGCACCTAAGCAGGCAATGGCCTCAAGGAGGTTTGATTTCGAGGCTATGCCCCGGTCTACCTCGACATTCGTTCTATCAAAATGTTCTATTGCTAAAGAGGTTGCTTCAGAGCGCTTCAATTGAGTCAGTTGCCGAACTGCTTCGTAACGCAGTTCCTGCAATCTTTCCTGCTTTTCCTGATCGCCGACTTGTGTAAGCCCTTCTGAGAGGGCTTTCTGGGCAATCTCTCCCTTTTCCTCATCCGAAAGATCTTCCTGCTCCATAGCCCAATTCAAAGCCGGCAATTTTTCCTGCGAGAAACCATCTTCAATCACCTGCAGTACCATACGACTGGTATCGCCCTCCAAATTGTCCAATGCCTCAAGTGCTTTCTCTTCGATATTCTGAGGATACCCGATATGTGCGGCGGCAAATAGTTCGGGAAAGGCAATCTTGCTGCCGATTCGAGACAGTGCAGCAATTGTTTCAGCTATCACCTGGTTTTCTACATCTTCACCTTGGCGGAATTTGTTGTTCTGCGCTTGCAAATAATCAACTATCGATCTAACCAACTGATCATCAGAATCAAGCAGCCTTCCGAGACTCTGAACCGAGGCCACTTTTATTTCAACTTCGCTACTTTGTTGGAACAGATTCCATAAACCCTGGGTAGCTGGTGTGTAGGTCGTCTCTCCGGCTAAACGTGCGGCAAACTTCGCCAGCTCAATTGCCGTAGGATCCTCCCGCAGGGTAGAAAAATTATCTAGATAGAATCTGATTGCCTGCAGATACAGCTTTCCCATACCGCCTCCCTCTTCTGAAGAGGCATCCTGCAGTACTTGAACCTTGGTAGCAAGGCTGCCGCGGGCAAAATTCTTTTGATAGGCGAACAGCATTTTATTATCAGGTTCGTTTCGTTCCTGATCTTGGCTCTGTTCTTGGGCTTGCTGGCTTTCAGTCTGGTCTTGCCCGTCCGTCTGCTGGGCGGATACATAATTTATAGACAGCATCAGAAAAAACACTAGGCTTATGAACATTGATTTTTTCATATTAAACTCCCAATCAACCTTTAATCACGTTCGCCAAATAAGTTGTACACATACATTAGAATCCTATTTTTTATCACCGGAGATGGAGGTAGTGCCTGGATATGCAAAACCGACTGGTGTTTGGGTTGATTGTAATTCACGCCCTTTGCAATTCCATTCATTATAATAGTTGAATCTCCCAACTTAAACTGGAGTTTGACCACCATTCCAACTTTACCACGACCTCCAATTAGTACTGCTGCACCATCTTCAGAGAGATCACGAATCCGGCAGCGAAGTCCCCGCCCATACTCATGCTCTTCAGTGGCGGTTTCGATTGAACGCAACGGAAAAATACTGCCGGGGATATTGGTGTCGACCCGTACCGAGCCCCGTTTTTGGCTTCGAACAAGTGAATCGGAATGGGCAATGTGTAAAATTGGATAACGACGGTCCAGGTAGTCTTCTATAACCCTCGATTCAAACACATATCCTGCATCATCGGCCCTCCAGAAATAGATGTTTATTCGATGGCCCTTCCAGATGAATCCCGGCGGCAGTTTCGGTCCCTCCGGATAAGAGATGGCTATATAACGCCGCAGATTTTCTACAATTTGTGACCGATAGGTACCCAAGCCGGGCATATTTATCATTATACGCTGTCGTTGGGGCAGCTTACGGGTTGTTTTTATCCCTAGTTTATACTTTGGCAGTTCCATCTCGACGTTCTTACGAAAGTCAAACAGTTTAGATAAGAAATGAATGTTTTCTTCATTGCCGATACTGTCTTCAGAGCGGAATTTTGTAATCATCCCTTTTATTGACCGGTCGAGCTGACCGATCGACCAAAAAAGGGCTGTCGGGTTTTTCAGGCGGTTCTCGACCGCTACTTTCCGCAATAGATTTACCTCTTTAAAAGTAAAGCCTGATTCCTTCCCCTTCGCGTAGAAGTGAAGCCACGGAAAGCTCCCGCCACCTGCCTTACGGAGTGCGCCGTAACCAATTATGAGTAAAACAAAAAAACTGCCTAAAAGAATCCAAATAATCATATTCCAACTATTATATTAACTATACAATCTTAACCATATCAGATAAGGTTTGGTGAGATGAATTTTACTAACCATACACCATTTTATCCAAAAAATCACGAAGAAAATATGCCTTTTCTCGAGGCTATTCTGCTTTTTTCAGTGTTTTTCCTCCCGGGATACTTCCAGCAGGGAGCAGGTTTCAACATAGATAGCATGCTGAACCCCGGCTTCCACCTGTTTACTCTGTTGTTCAGCCTGCCGCAGATGCTGCTAATAATCTACATTATTAACCTTCGCTCTAACTCGGATTTACGATCTTACGGCATTGTACCACTGCGGGAAACCCCCGTTTTGAAGGTAATTGTAAGTTATATTTTTATCCTTAGCATCCCCCTGTTACTTGGGATTATACAGCAATTCATTGGAGTTAGTGAACCTGTCTATAAAAATACCGGAATAGAGATAAATTCCGGTTTTTATGTGCGTTTATACGAACAACCGGTCCTTATTTTTTTCATTGCCGTAACCTGCCTTCTAATAGGATATTTCGAAGAGCTTTTCTTCCGGGTGTACCTTATCCGGGATTTTGCAGTAAACCGACGGGCGGCTCACCTAACAATAATAATCGGGAGCCTCCTCTTTGCTGCTGGTCACATGTATCAGGGTTTTACTGCTGCTGCCGGCACGTTTTTAATAGGAGTTATTCTAGGGTACCGTTATCTGGCACACTCTTCGTGGCACGAAATAGCATTAGCCCATGCCCTGTACAACTTTACCGCAATTCTACTGCTCCCGGCAGCGGGGGCCCTGGTTTAAGCACTAAATCCTGTCCTTTTTACTCAATTTTTCCCCTTGCTTTTCCACTAAGAGTATATTAGTTTTTATATATGAAAATTTATAAGACCATAACATACGCCCTTATTATGCTGATCTTTCTGTTTATGACTTCTACCCTGTCGGCACAGGAAGATAACGATTTAAACAAAGCGGAAGAGTTATTCTATGAATCCGGCTTTGGAGTTCTAAAGGAAACTACCGCCGCACCGGACTTCACAATTGAAACTTTGCAAGGAGACGAGGTAAGCCTCTCCGATTATCGCGGCGAAGTGGTGCTGCTAAACCTGTGGGCAACCTGGTGTCCCCCTTGCCGTGAGGAAATGCCCTCAATGCAGTCCGTATATGACCAACTAAAAGACCGCGGCTTTACCATATTAGCAGTTGCAGCCCCCAGTCCTCCCCGGGAAACCTTCGAAAAAATTGAAAACTACATCGCCGATGAAAAGTACACTTTCCCGGTGTTGATAGACATGGAACACAAGGTAAATGGAATTTACGGTACCGGAAGTATTCCCACCAGTTGGGTAGTGGATACGGAAGGGAACCTGGTTGCCCGCTTAGTTGGTGCCACCGACTGGGAATCGGAATCAATTATAAGCGCCTTTGAAGAGCTTTTACCTCAATAGCTTTTAACGTAAGAATAACTGCAGCAATAAGTGAGGACTATCGGGATGGGAATTATTAAATCACCCTGGAAACGTAAAGCGACACTGGTTCTATTTGGGCTTGCCCTCTGCCTACCGGCTGCCTACGGCCAGTTGAATAACCTAGAAGTGATGGAATCATCCAACAGCTCATCCAACGGCTCGGTGGAAGCGGTTTCAGAGTCCCAGGGGGAGTCGAAAAGCACCTCTGCGACCACCCGTCCTCCGAGTGCCCGTATAGAGGGCCCGTCAACTCCTATAGAACTTCGAGAGGACGGCAACAGTAGTTTTGAGGTTGCTTTCTATATCCCCGATGGTTTTTATCAGTCAAAACAGCAGGATTTCTTTACGGTCAGTGCCCCACAAAGCTCCCCCTTAGAGGTTGCCTCTGTCCAATACCCGGAGGGTGTTCAAGAAGAGGGACCGGAGGGGGAAATAAAGTATTATGATAGCACCACCCTCACGGTAGAAGTCTCGACCCGAGAGGATATAGATGCCGGTGAGTATCGCATCCCCTTTACAGCTTCGTATCAGCTGTGCGACGAAGCCGGCACGTGTTTCTTTCCGCAAGATGAGACTATCCTGGTTCAATTTGAGGTTCCCCAAGATCTTGAGGCGTCGGATACTACAACAAATAATGGAGCTGGATTTTCGAATGACGGCTCTTTAACTCCCTCATCCCCTACTGCAGCTTCCGTGTCGCTGGGAATCCTGCTCCGCTTCCTCCTGTTTGCCCTAATTGGAGGGCTCCTTCTGAATGTGATGCCCTGCGTGCTCCCGGTGCTTTCTATCCGGGCTCTTAATTTAGTAAAACAGAGCGGTAACAGCCGTCGAGAGATATTTACCGGTTCACTTTTCTATACCCTAGGGGTATTGGTTTCATTATTGATTCTAGCGGGGGTGGTAATCGGCCTTAAACTCTCCGGTGAACTGGTCGGTTGGGGCTTCCAGTTTCAGAATCCGGGTTTTGTGGTGTTTCTCATTATTGTGGTGTTTGTATTTGCCCTCTCACTGTTCGATGTATTTGTATTTCAACCTCCGCGCATGAACGGAGCAATCCAGCGTGCCGGCAGCAAGGGCTACATCGGTTCTTTTTTTAACGGAATCATCGCCGTACTTCTGGCCACACCCTGTACCGCTCCTCTGCTGGGACCCGCCCTCGGCTTTGCCTTCTCCCAGCCCCCGCTTGTCATTGTACTCACCTTTTCAATGGTTGGAATCGGCTTTGCCCTGCCCTTTCTGTTGATCGGCCTGCGGCCTTCCCTCATTAACAAACTGCCGAAACCCGGTCCGTGGATGAACACCTTTAAAGAATTGATGGGCTTTGTTCTTTTTGCAACCGCCATCTATCTGCTGAGTATCCTGCGCCATCAGGTTACTCCCGAACAGCTTGTGCAGGTATTGTTGTTTCTGCTGATAATCGGCTTTTTGCTGTGGATCTACGGAAAAACCGCATCTCCTGTTATTAGTCGTAAAAGAAAGTGGATTATTTTAGGATTAATCATTATACTCTCCGTATCGGCCGCGGGCCGTCTACTTGAGTTTAAAAATGGCCCGGACACACAATCAACGACGGCTATCAGAGAAGGATGGGAGCAATTTTCGGTAGAAAAATTGGAAGAGTATCAACAGGCGGATAATCCGGTTCTAGTCGTGTTTTCAGCAAAATGGTGCACCGTATGTAAACTGAATGAGCAGACGGTCCTCCATACGGAAAGGGGGGATGCCCTGTTCCGTTCAAAGGATGTAAAATTACTGTACGGCGATTACACCAATCAGGACCCGGTTATAGAGGAGTGGATTCGTTTCTACGGAAGAGCAGGTGTGCCGGTGTATGCCTATTATCACTCCGGCGAAGAATACACCCTCCTGCCTGAAGTACTGAGCTTCAAGATTTTGGAAAACCACCTAAACCCATCCTCCTGACCCAGTTATTACTAAGGAGGAATTATTCAATGCAAGGTCTTGATACTGTCCCTAAAAGAATTCGCTCGACCGTCGGGCGTCATCCCGGTTTGACCGCGCTTATGTACAAGAACTCTCAAGGAGAGTTCATCTCCATTACCTACAAAGAACTCTACGAACAGATTAAATGCTTTGCCGCAGGACTCAACTCGCTGGGAATTTCCCGGGGCGATCATGTAGGAATTATATCGGATAACCGTAAAGAGTGGATAATCACCGATTTAGCACTCCTGGGCATTGGAGCGGTAGATGTTCCCCGGGGCTCCGACTCAATGGCAGAAGAGGTTGGGTATATTTTGGGACATGCCGAATGTTCGGTCGCCTTTGCTGAGAACAACGCTCAAGCCGAAAAAATTCTTTCAAAGAAAGCGGAGCTACCTAATCTGCACACCCTAATCCTATTCGACGATTCGAAACCGGTTAGCTCTCCCCATAAGGATACGGTGAAGTTTCTCTCCTTTGAGAATGTACAAGCGGCAGGAGAAGAAATATTCCATAATGATACCGATTTCTATGATCGAGAGGTTGATAAAGGCAGCAGTGATGACCTGGCTACCCTCATTTATACTTCCGGTACCACCGGTGAACCGAAAGGGGTTATGCTGAACCACCGCAGCTTTACTTTCCAGATTGAACGAATCTACGAACACCTCTACATTCAGCCTGGACATACATTCCTTAGTGTCCTGCCGATTTGGCACTCCTTTGAACGGGCAGTTGAATATATCGTTTTGAACATCGGAGCCGCAATTGCCTACTCCAAGCCTATTGGTTCGGTAATGCTTCCGGATATGCAGAAGGTTCAGCCCCACTGGCTGACTTCTGTACCGCGTATTTGGGAAGGTATCCGCAGCGCCATTTTTCGCAGTATGAAAAACGAGGGCGGCTATAAACTTGCTATGTTTAATTTTTTTGTTGCCACAGGTGAGATGTATGCTACTTTTTTCAACATGTTCACCGGTCGCCTACCCGATTTTACCCCGCGTTACCATATACTCGACAAGGTAATTGCGGTAATACCATTTTTATTGCTGGCACCCTTCAAAATGCTTGGGTATTTACTGGTATTTCGTAAAATACAGGCAAAACTGGGCCCTCGTTTTATTGCCGGGATATCCGGTGGAGGAGCTCTACCTTCACATGTCGATCGTTTTTTCTATGGAGCGGGTATTCGCCTGCTTGAGGGCTATGGATTAACCGAAACAGGGCCTGTTCTCGCGGTGCGAAAACAGACACGACCTGTATTCGGCACTGTGGGCCCGCTGTTGCAAGATATTGAACATCGGGTAATAGACCAGGATGGAGTGATTCTTCCGGAGGGACGTAAGGGGACGCTGTATGTACAAAGTGAACAGATCATGCAGGGTTATTATAAACAGCCGGAAAAGACCAAAGAGGTTTTACAGGACGGCTGGCTGAATACCGGGGATATCGCAATTTTCAGCCATAGCGGGGACTTCAAAATCCTCGGGCGCTCAAAGGAAACCATCGTTTTGCTAGGCGGAGAGAACATAGAACCGGTTCCAATAGAGGATAAGCTTAATGCTTCCGAAGCTATTCAACAGGCAATGGTGGTTGGACAAGATCAAAAGTTTCTTGCCGCTTTGATAGTACCCGAGATGTCTAAATTAGAAGAGTTTGCTCAGAAAAACGGTATTACCTATGTTGAAAGCGATGAGCTGCTCAGCAATCCTGAAATTCAGGAATATATACACAACGAAATTCAGAACCAAGTGAATACCAAAAGTGGTTTCCGCCATTTTGAATGCATATTCCGCTTTAGGCTTCTGCCCCAACCCTTTGAAGTTGGGAAAGAACTAACCCATACTCTTAAAATCCGGCGTGATGTAGTGTACCACAAGTACCACCACGAAATAGACGGCTTGTTTAAATAGGTTCACAGCAGAAGCACCACTATTATCGCTGCAGCTGCCGTTCCAACCATAAATACAAGCAGGAGGGGCAGCCACAGCGACGATTTTTCAACCGGTTTTTCTTTATGTGCGGTATTTTTCTCTAAGCCCTCGGCATTCAACACCTCATAAGAGTTGTTCGCAGCCGCCTTGAATCCACACTGCGGGCAGCCATGTACAAACTGTCTGGTCTTGCCGTTGAACCCGCAGCGAGGGCATCGTACTCCGTAAAAGGGCATACCGCAGTGGGGGCACGCATCTTCAGCAGCACCGACCTCACGGCCGCATGTTTCGCAGTAAAAGGTCGGGTCTACTACTTTTTTCTTTTCAAAACTTTTTCCACCTCTCCTGTTCATTTTTTTCTAATACCCAACACTGTTAAATCGTCATACTGCTGGTCCTCTTTAATATGGGAGAAACGAACATACTCTTCCTGGTCTGTCTGACCTTCAATCGGATGGTGAAAGTAATTTTCGTATTGCCGAAAATGCTCCTTTAAGAATTCATCAATTTTTCTATCCACCACTACCACATCATTCCCACCGGCAGACGGATCCGGATACATGCGGAATACCTTTTCAACCGATACCATCGCAATCACTACCTCCTGTATGGTTCCTCTGCAGCTGGAAAAGTCGAAGGTTAACTCTTCATTTGGAACAGGATTATGGTACTTAACCAGCTGATAGACACCACGGGACATTAAGGAATTTACCACATCATATACCCGGCCTAAGCTCAACTCTTCATTGTCCATACCTACGGAATGGGTCCCGTGTTCCTGTCCTTCCTCAAGCCCCGGTTCGTTGCACAGAATCGGTTCGAAATTCGCATCACGAAACTTTCTCTGTGCCTCTTCTATACCATCCGTAAACAGCAGGAGCATATCGCCGGACTTCATCATATGGGGTATACGCTTGAAGCCCGATTGCATTTCAACCAGGTCGTTCGGGAACACCCCCGATGCGGGAGCTTCGGGCAGGGTTTTCGCTTCCATTGCGTGCTTTTCACTATTAAAAATATGTACCAGGTTATCCCCGGCATTACACATAACCGTCTTCCCATTGCGCACATCAAACAAAACTACAATCAGTGCGGCAAAGCGGCCTTTAAACCCACGCTCCTGAACCAAACGATTAATTGCGTATACCAACTCCTCCAGGTTCGGGTCTTCCTCTGAACGCTTCACGCCCTTGCCGGCGGCAATTTTGTCTTTCCGATTCTGCAGACTTAACCATTCATTAAAGAAGTTTCGGAATATAGTTGCCACCTCTACCATGATCAGCGAAGCTGCAACTCCCTTTCCGGCTACATCGCACTTAACAATCGCATACTTTCCCGGGGTCAACTCCATATAGTCGAAATAGTCGCCTGACACTCCCTTTGCACCTTCATAGTATCCGAAGAAATCGGCCTGCTCGGTCTGCAGATTGGCTGTGGTCAGTTTTCGTCCGCGCTTGTCCTCCTCCAGGGGAATAAACATTTTCTGAATTTCTTTACCAATAATTAAATCTTTATTTGCAATTGCCGCATTCACTAGGCCCTTGGTCATATCATTAACTGTATCCGCCAGTGTTGCAATTTCGTCCCTGGTATTTATCTCTATCTCATGTCCTTCCAACTTTTCCTTGTCCTCGGTATCTCTAATACGCGCAACACCCTTTACCAGCCTGCGAATCGGAATAATAATAATTGCAGCCAGTACCAGGGCTCCGAGTATGCCAAGGCCAATTGCAATAAAGGCAATTAAGGCGGTCTGGCGAATCAGTGTCTCCCGGGAAGCTCGTATCTCCTCGATTATTCTTACGGTTGAGATCCCCAGTCGTACCATCCCATGATAGTACACTCCCTCACGATCTGAATCCTGGTACAAAATCGGACGATAGAAGGTATAGTCTGTCGGACCGGATAGAACATTCTCTGCGTTGAAGTCCGGAATAC
This sequence comes from Spirochaetaceae bacterium, assembly GCA_041686355.1. GTDB lineage: Bacteria > Spirochaetota > Spirochaetia > DSM-16054 > Sediminispirochaetaceae > DSBN01. Next base: position 13,254 of record JAWLDZ010000019.1, on the reverse strand, counting down.
TGCCCATTCGGTTTCCTATACTGCTCAACTCTTCCTCAATTCGAGTATTAATTTGGCTAATCTGGTCCTGCAGTTCCGTCAATAGCTGAGCGGTATCCTGATCGTTACTGTCTACCAATCTCCGAGCTGCTGTCTGGGCTTCTTGCTGCAGTTCTTCTAATCGTTCCACAAGCATTCCTACCTGCTCGTCAGCTTCCCGATTAATCTCCTGTCTGAGCTCCGGAATAACAGAACTCACCCGATCGTCCACTTTTACGGTCCCCCGTTCATAGGTAAACTCTCCAGCTTGAATTAAATCTTCATCTTCCGGTGCAGCTACCTTTTCTTCAATCTCAGGATCGTTGGTTGCCCACAGATAATCATAAAAATCCTCTTCGAGCTGGTTTGCAGAGCTCTGCCGTGGCCCGGTGATGGTTACAAATTGGGCATCTTCGGCCGCCCTCATCTGCCGCGGTAAGCGTCCAAGCTCAATGGTGCTTTCCTCCGGCAGAAACTTCTCTGCCCCGGCGTTAATACTTTCGATCAAGACCCGAGTATTCTCCTGCAAACCGGCAGTAAGGTTCCGCTGCTGGGTTCTGATCATGTAGTTGCTCAGGGGCAGGGCCACCATCAACACAATAATCAGCACCAAGAAAGTAGTCAGAAGAACAAATTTTATTCTTAATCCCATTCCGCGTTTTTTCATAGTAGCCAGTTTCTCCTTCTTCTTTTCATAAGAAAGTTGGCGATTCTCAAGCAAGGCCTGTACTTCACTCCGCAGGTAGGCTCCTTCTCCAGCAAGAGTTGTCAGTTTCCATACTGAAAACACCAACAAAACTGCCAGTAGAATCATAATTAACACAACAGGCAATTCGCTGCCGTAAATAGCGATCTGCCGAAACGCCTTTAGGGCAGGCCGTTCAGCGGCTATCAAAGTAAAATCGCCAAACTTTACTGCACCGGTAGTCTCAAACTGCAGGGTATACCGAGTAAAGTATGTCCCGCGCTCCGGATGTACTAAGCCTACTCGGTACTCCCCTTTATCAATGTTTTCAATTGAGGGGCCGTCAATTACTCGGTCATTTCTCACCGAATAAAGACCTGTCTCCTGTTCATATACATAATCGTAGGGAGGCTCGCCATCACGGTCGAGCATTACCTGCTGGATCTCACCGCCGACCGAAAAACCGCGTCCAATAATTTGTAGGTCATATCGATTCAACTGGTCCTGGGCTACCTCTATCCGGGTGATGTAGGTGACCGGAATATACTTATTTAATTGAAAATACACCGTTTCTGCTGGTCCCCGATTGCCGACAGTATCTACCGGGGCAACTGTCAAGGCCCAGGTGCCGTTATCGAGGTTATAAAAACTATATTCTGGGCTGCGAGTTCGTACTCCCGAGGGGGGTGCATCTATTGAGAACTCGCCCATATCCCCTTGATAACCGGGACCCGCAAGGTACTGCAGGCGATAGGTATAGCCCTGTAGATCTTCAGCCTCCGGAGGTTCCCAACTTATGGTAGCCGTATTAGATTTTAGATATCCCCCATCGTCTCTATCCGGCTCTTCAAATTCAACCGCAGGAGGGGGAGTAGTATCATGGAAAAAACCGACTGTCTCCGGCTCCGACCAGTTCCCGGCATAGTCACGGGCAATAACGTGAAAGTACCACCATCCATCTTGATCTACTTCAACCTCAGCCCGACGATCCTCCCGCCGAAGAATTTTCATAACACGGTCAGGCCTACCCTCCGGGTCTCTATCTATCGAATAGTTAAATCCAGATATCCCGGAAGAATCGTCGGGAATATTCCATTCAACTGCATAGTTATCCTGATTAAAACGCCCTGCAGCCCTAAAGTTTTGTGGTATGACCCTCGGGCTTTCTACACTCTGATCAGGCTCAAGCATAACCACTCGAGAATTGTCTGAAAACTTATTTTCCCATACCACGTTAATTTTATCGTTCCTATAGAAAAACTCCCCATACATACTTGACCCCTGCATAATGCTTAGGTCATCGTTTTGCCAGTTACGACCTTGGCGGTATCCAAGAAAAATACGGTTTTCACCCTTTCTATCGTCAAACCACAACAGATATGGAGTCTCTTCATCTACAACTACCTGCGGGCTGCGACAACTCGCATTACTGCTGTTAACCCTCTCCGCCTCTACATTAAGCTCACCTTCCGTATTTAACAAAGCATAGTAAATCTGGGGGGCGGTTGTACTTGCAAACTGTCGCTCCCATGCTAAATGGAGACCGTTCTGAGCAGCCTCGAGATATGGACGCTGGTTATTAAAATCATTGACATCTGCGTCATCTATACCCAAAGCATCAGTAAAATCTGTGATCCGACGTGGTTCCGACCACGTCACTCCTCCATTCGTACTCGAAACTAAATAAAGCTGATAATAACGGCTATCAGGAGGCGAGGCCTGGAAGACAACAAACTCCCGATTTCGAGAGCTTGAATGGGACGGAAGGTACACATATGAGAGTTCGGTGTCTGAAACTAAAGGCCGAAAGTCAGTCCAGCTGACTCCATCGTCGCTTATCGAATAGTTGATACCTAGTGAGGGCGTACCAATACTTCCCTCAGCACTCTCGACGCTGAGCGGCTGGGTTGCAAAGAGTAAAAAACCTCCGTCCTCTTTATAAAACAACTTAGGCGCAACGCTGATACCCTCGCCCCCTCCATCGCCTAGAGTCGTCAACTGTTGTACCTGCTCTCCGGGCGCTTCCAGTTCATACAGCTCAATACGGCGGCCGGAGGAGGCCGTTGCAATTAAAACTCGACCATCTTTATCAATTGCTGTTGAAGCAAAGGGAACCTCATCCCCTACAAAATCAAACGGCCCGAGTATCCGTCGGTGTACATCCCAGTCCTCCTGAGAACTGCTGCGCACCATTAATGAGACACTCATCTCGACCGGTTCATCTTCATCGTAGCTGAACTCATGCCAAAGAATTGCGGTAGTACCACCATTTTGATCAACCCTCGGGAAGCGCCCCCCCTCGGGTATGAGCACTTCGGGTTCCTCCCAGTAGAGTTGTTGGGCATAAGCTGTTGAGGCCATAATAAGCAGGCCAAGCAGGAGTGTAAGCAGTATCTTCCTCAAGCTGTTTTGGTAACTAAATCTCACACATCCTCCGGTAGTACACTAAAGTTGACTCTCTACACGACGCCGCAGCTCCGATAATTTTTGGTTACTGCGATTTTCCGGGTTTTGCCATAATTGATCCACAATTACACTAGCCTCGAAATACCGACCATCGATAAACAAGTTTTCAGCCCTGCGCAGTCTCTGCTGATCCACACTCGATAGAACTACCGATACCTGACCGCCCTGTCCGGTCTGAATACGATCCTTTAATAATATCGCCTCCCGGTAATTAGGATCAAGCTCAATAGCCTCATTCAAGTAGGTAACAGCCACCGGAAACTGGGCGCGGATGTCATCTTCAACTATCTCCTGAGCTTGGCTATAAAGGTCCCTGGCGCGTGCGAGTTTCTGCGGATCCGGCGGGGGTTGTCTAATACCCGTAGCGATCTCCGCCTGGTAAAGTGCATCATCAAGCCCGGGGTAGTCAGGTTTTATCTCCCGCAGCACCTGTAGTTCCCGGTAGGCCTCTTCCGGTGCGGTATCTAAATTATCCCGGGCTTCCTGAAAACGGCCGCTGAAAATAGATTCAAATTCGTCGGGTTGCGTATATTCCAAGATTTTCAAATAGAGTACACCGGAGGCCTTATTATTGGGAAAGGGCTCTTTTATATATTCAATATTCTTCTCTGCAGAGGCAAAGGCATCCATTGCAGCGCTGCGCTGCCCCTGTTCATACAGTCTTCTGCCTTGCTGAAAATCTTCCTTCGCCAGATTCAAAACCTGCATCATGTCTCCATACAGAGGGTCACTTTCTTCTATAGTTATTCCACTGGTAGTTTCCAAGGCCCGTTCAACTCGGTCCAGCCACAGCGCAACCTCCGGATCGTCCTCCGGATGGGTTTGCCTCCACCTGGACTGCGCCCGGGTAAGCACCTGCTCGGCTTCAATAAACTTTTCTTGGAAAAAGAGCTCTCGCCCGCGGTCTATTAAGCTGCGGACTTCCCGTACTATTACTTGGTTCTGTTCAAAAAGAATCTGATCGGCTAAGGTGGGTATCTGCTCATCTATAATAGCCCTTACTTCCGGGTCTTCACGAAAATTCAGCGATTCGGAATACGCATTTCCAGCTTGTTCCAGCTTTTCCCGGGCTAGTTCGAAACGCTCATTTTCCAATTCAGCTCGAGTCTGCTGTAGTCGAATATCTCCCTCAGAGAGTGCGATATCGGCTTGGCGATTCAATTCTTCAGCTCTCTCTAAAACCTGTCTTCTCCGAAGACCCACTGTGTCCACGATAGTCAGAAGCTCTTGCCCCTGCTGCTGCAGACTAATAATCGGGTCTTGCTCCAGGATATACGGTTTTTCCCCGTTCAACTCCGCCAGAACTGCTTCAACCATACTGCGGACGGCATCGATATCCTCTTGAGCTGTGTTGACCAGTTCAATACTGCGATTAGGATAACGAACCTCAACTTCCCCAGACCCTTCGTACAGCACTCGCTCTACCCCTTCGGTAAAGGCCTCAGCTTCCGCTACAGCTTCCTCCGCTTGGCCAAGCAGCTGCTGCGCCGGTCTGTAACGAAGCTCAGCAATTCTTTTTACAAAATCACCCTCCACCAGTCTAGTACGTGCAAGTTCAGTGGCATAGTCATTCTGCAGGGTTTCGGTCACCTCGAGCGCTCGCCCAACACTCACACCCTCCTGTGCATACCCCTCAAACTCAGTCAAATTCTCTTGAATATCCTCGATTGAAGCTTCCAGGCTATTCAGAACTTCAAGCAGCTGCCCCCGGGACAGCCGTAGGTCCTCCACCTGTTCCGCCAACAAGCCTCCCGTTTCCAGCTGATTCAGCTCATCGGTGAGCTCTATCAACTGGTTGTAGCTTTCTCCGGCATATTCTATAGCCCTCAGATACAACCGATCTGATTGAGTATCCCTTGGATCCGGCCCGATTTTCCGAGGAACTTCCAACTCTCGCCGCAACGAGTGCAGCTGATCCCACAAATCTATAACTGGCGTTACCATTTCAACTAACTGTAAAGACGGTTCAAACAGCATATCGTCCTGGTCTCTAAACTCACCGGCCTTGAATTGTTCTACCGCTGATTCAAAACTATCGGTCATTCGATTCTGCAGATCCCGGTTCATTTCCTGCATAGATTCTACAAGCGGCTGTTCAATAGCTCCGGCGATCCCCACCGGCAGCTCACTTTCAGCCCGTCCGATGGTAAGAACCCGGAGAGTAGAAAGCAAAGGAATGTCGGTAGTATCGTCCCCTAAAATAGAAAGGCGGATCTGTTCAAGGGCATTTGCGTTTTCGACGATTCCATCCCAGAGTTCAAGCATCTGCTGTTGAATACTTAACAACTGCTCACGTCCTGTAATGGAGGCATCCTCGGGAACTGTAAAATTCTCCTCTGCTTCTAAAAACAGGGTATTCACATTGGCAAACTGATCCGTTAGACTTCGTATATCATCACGACGAGAATCCACCTGGTTTTCAATTACACTGCCGTAATCGTCTTCATCAAACAGCTCCTGGTGCAGTGAGAAGCCGGACAGATACTCCTCCACCGCTGCTACGTAGCGCTCTTGCTCTAAGAGCTCTCCGGCGGTATCCATAATTCCTTGAAATCTTTGATTGTTAACGGTAAATACTATTGAACGACGTGCCTGGGCAAAGGCCTCTACCGCTGCCTTGTTGGGATCCGCATCAAGTTCTTCAAGACGCTGAATTATGTCATAGGCTTCCTGTTCGTTAAGCGTTTCTCCTTCCTGCACATCAAGGATCTCGATTAACTCCTGGTAGGTCTGGTTATAAAGCTCGCGAGCCTGCCGAACCTCCTGCAGAAGCTTTTCAGCCTCATCAAATTTACGGGGATTCTCCTTCATGACCTGGGTTAAAAGTAGAATTGCATCATTATAGCGGTTTTCTTCGATTAAGCTGCGTGCATCTTCAAGACGTTCTTCCTGCTGGCCCCGCGCACCCACCTCGAGTGTTGTGCTGAGACCCAGCATTAAAATGAGTAAAATTGAAATTGCGAGGCGCCGCCTAGTTAAAACCACGTTGTTACGTTCCTACTCTATCACATTTATCGACAAAAAGAATCTTTGTGCTAAATTTGTATGTATATCTTTACGAAAGTAGAAAAGAGAACAAAATGAGTGTATATTATTAATGAAGATGAAACGGTTATATTTTCTTTGCATTATTATAATCCTCCCGACAACAATATACGCAGCCGATCTGTCCGATTTCTACTACGGCTACAGCGAATTTGCAGAGAGTTCGCTGTTCTCTGACCCTAACACCGGTCGCACACTTTTTCCAACTCTTTTAGTACCTATGGGTGGAATGTACGAAGGAATGGGAACTGCGTACACTGCGGTTGCCGAGGGTTCCGGTTTTCTAGAAGCCAACCCGGCTGGAAGCTCACAACTAACCTACACCGAACTTTCCTTTCACCACAATAACTGGATCGCCGACTCCAGTCTTGAGGGGGTGGTATACAGCATTCGCAACGGTAATTTCGGCATGGGCTTTGGCGGGAAGTTCTTGTACCTTCCTTTCACTGAATTCAACAGTTGGGGTGAACGAGATTCTCGCGGTTATGTGTCCGAGACTATCGCCACTTTCAACGCCTCTTATAATTTTCTTTCAAGTTACTATTTCCACGGTATTTCCGTTGGCGCTAACCTCAAGCTTGCATACCGCCACATCCCGGCATCCATCTATCCGGGTCAATCGATTGCAACTGGACTAGCAGATGTAGGCGCACTTACCCGGTTTAACTTTCTCAAATTCTACTCCTCCCGGGACAGAAATTTTTCCTTGGGAACTGTGGTTAAAAACCTTGGATTGCCTTACGACAATGAACCTATGCCCACTGTTGCTGTTGCCGGTTTTGCGTATTCTCCTATTCGGCCGCTGCTGTTATCTTTCGATTTTAACTATCCCATTGCGTTCGGACTTCCATCGGATCAATGGGAAAAGTGGTATATTGCAAGCGGAATGAAACTTCAGTTTACCAACTTTTTTGCTGTCCATACAGGGTTTACCCATCGTGGAGCAAATCCGCGGTTTAGCCTAGGCAGCAACATAGACTTGGACTCCATCGATCTTATACTCAACTATACCCTCGACCTGACTACCCAGGTCAGTAGTGCAGACCGGTTTAGCATTGAAGCCAAAATGAATTTAGGCGACCAAGGACGGGCCGAAATGCGCCAACAGATTGATGCATATTATATCGATGGGCTTGAAGCCTATGCCCAGGGCGAATTAAAACGGGCCATAGATTATTGGGAGGCAGCCCTGGACCTTGACCCCACTTTTGAGCCCGCCACTGAAAACATGGTAGTAGCACGTAATTCCCTCCGTTTGCAAGAGGACATGGAATCACTCAATAAAGTTGAGTAAGAGACTCCTGCTTCAATGCACATGCACCCGTCGTTTTAAGCTTCGATACGTTGCTAACAGGGACAAATCAATGTTTCCACGATCTATCTGGGCTTTCAAACTCTCAAAACGACGAGGAGGTCCTTCACCGGTCGCATAGCGATCCATCAGCTTTTCCTGCCGGCGATACAGCTTGCTTGAAAAACGTTTTTCCAAATACCCAATCAACTTCTGAGCATCTCTAATTTCCTCATCGGTGAAAGAAGCGGATTCCGGAAGATACATAGATTCCAGCAGTTTATCTTGACTTACAGTTTCATAGCGATGCAGTATATCCTCCACCTCCTGCACAAACGCATCTTCCTGAAACTCAATATGATCAACTTTCGACCGCAATTTTTTTCGCAGCTCCTCGGCCTGGGGCAATGCATGAGATTTTCGGAGAAGGTAAAAGTATATGCCCACCGCCGAAGCTGCGGCTATCAATAGTTCATCGACCATGGGAAGAGGATCGCGTATAGCAAAGGTAAACAAAAAATAGATTACTAGAAAGCCGAAAGATGCCCACAGAAAATTCGGTATAAACTTTTTATCTTGAATCCAGCTTTTTACAGCTGTTTCGACCGACTGATACAGCTGACCGCGAAACAGAGTTATAGACTCAACGTCCGGTTCTTGACCGTACTTACCGTATATCTGTGTATCTTCATCGACAGCCAGAAAGACATGCGGATCATCGAAGGGATGTAGAAACAAAGCTGTTCCATCGTGACGAAACAGATGAAAAATAGTGATCGAAGGTTCACCTTTCATCTTCATACTATTTACCTACCTTATAAGAGCCTTATCCTGACGGTTAAGCGGAAAGAGGCGGACAACATTCAGCTGCAAGCTCCCCCATTCGTATTCAATTTTTCCTTCCAGCAGAAAAGCAACTCCATTTTCAAGCTGCTCCACCATACGCCTGTATATTGTCGGAAACAAAACAGTTTCAAACACCCCGTGCTGGTCCTCAAAGGACACAAAACTCATTGTCTGCTGTGTGGTGGTCCGGATTTCCTTCTCCGCCACTAGGAATCCGGCAATACGTACAGTCATACCACAATACTCTGCTATTGTCTGCGAGTCCACCTGTGGCGGTGCATCCGGGTGCAGATAATGGGCAACTCGCGGCAAAAAAACTTCTAGCGGATGCCGGCTGAAGATAAGACCGGAGGACTGGTATTCATCCCGCAGCTTGCGGGCGGCAGGATAATCTTTAATACAGCCCGGTACAGCCGGAGATTCAAATAAACCCGCGGTATCTTCAAAATGCGAGTAGATCCAAAACAACTGAGGACGGGTATAGCTGCCCGCAATGGAATCTAAAGCCCCAATCTGCACCAAAGCACGGAAGGAGGTAATATCCGGATCAATTCGGCGGATAAAATCGACAATATTTTTGAACCGCCGCCCTTGCGGCTGCCGTTGGGGCTGAGAGATAATGCGCTGCATAACCTCCTGAGCAAGGCCCCGCAGCTGCCGCAAACCTATCCGCAGACCCTTCCGCAGACCCTTCCGCAGACCCTTCCGCCGCCCATGGGAAGAGCTGCCCTCAACCGCACCTCCCTGCCCAGGGCCCACCGTTTCAATGCTGTACTGCAGTCCGCTTTGGTTTACATCCGGCCCAAGGATGACAAATCCCAGACGACGAACTGCATTCAGGTACACTTGGCGCGCATAAAAACCGCCTCCGTTATTTATTACGGCGGTATAAAACTCAAGCGGAAAAAAGCGTTTCATCCAGGCCAGACGATACGAGAGCAGCGCATAGGAGGCGCTGTGGGCTTTACAGAAAGAGTACCCGTCAAAGGAGAGTACGGCATCCCACAGCTCTTGCAGTACCGCCTCCGAAAAGCCGTTACGCCTCCCCCCACGGATAAACTCTTCGTGAAAAACCTCAAGCTTTTCGGCACGGTTCTTTTTAGAGAGGACCTTTCGCAGGCCGTCCGCCCGGGCCGCATCAAATCCGGCTACCGCAATTGCAATCCGCGAGACATCCTCCTGGTACACCATAATTCCGTAGGTTTCGTCCAATGCGGACCCGGCGGGATCCGGCAACCTGCGATATGCCCCGCCCCGCAGGCGACGGACAAACTCATTGATGTAGCGGTTGGCCGCCGGCCGGATAATTGAACTGGCAATAACCAGATGCTCGTAATCACCATTGTCCATCTTTTTTAACAGCTGACGGGTAGCCGGAGACTCCACATAGAATACCCCCAGGGTATCACCCTCGGCAATCATTTTGCGGGTAGCCCGGTTGTTTAAAGGGGAAAAACTCTCCCAATCGATCGAGGTGCTGTGTCGGGTATTTACAAGATTGATGGAATCGCGCAGGACCCCCAGTGAACGGTTCCCCAACAGGTCGATCTTTACCAAACCTGCGTCTTCCGCCGCATCCTTCTCCCATGCCATAACCGGCCATCCCAGGGGAGAGGTCTGTACGTGGGTGTAGTTGGTAATAGGGCCCGGGGTAATAACTACCCCCCCGGGGTGGGTTCCGAGATTACGGGGCATTCCGTATAACCGGTGAACCACTTGCTGCAGTTCTCCAGGCAGATCGGCAGTACAGCCCCGCCGCCATAAGCCGGTCAGGCGGTCCAGCTGCTCTTTTTCATAGCCCAGCACCCGGGCGGGCTCACGAATTGCCGAGCGGAAAGCAAAGGTTATATGGTCGGCCACCATGGCCGCCGAACCGGCGTAGGCCGCAAACACGTATTTTAAGGTCTCCTCCCGTTCATCCCAGGGAAAGTCCACATCGATATCCGGAGGATCGCTGCGTCCCATATTGAGAAAGCGTTCAAAAAACAGGTTATGGCGAAGCGGGTCGACATGGGTAATGCCCAGTAAAAAAGCTACGATACTGGCCGCAGAACTCCCCCGCCCGCAGGTACGGGGAACCCGTTGTACAATATCGTGGACCACCAAAAAATAGGTGGAAAAACCCTTGTGCCGGATAATGCCAAGTTCGTACTCCAGACGCTTGAACACCCGCTGCATAATCGGCTGCTGCCGCCCGCCACTGCCATAGCGGCGCCGGATGCCCTCCGTGCAGAGCGCCCGAAGCCGCAGGAAGGCCTCAGTCTCCGAGAGACCGCCGAAGGCGGGAAAAATGAAGCTTTCCGAAAGCCGATACCCCTCCGCCTGCCGGGCAAAGTCTTCCGCCGCCTGCAGGGCCTCGGGTACTGCGGAAAAAAAACGATGCATCTCGGCCCGCCCCACAAAGCGCTGTGCTGCTGTGAGCCCTCCGTTGGGCGGAACTGATTCTACCAGCTGATTACGACCGATGGCCCGTACAACACGATAAAAATTTAGATCTTCACTTTTAAGGTACACCGCATCGTTATAAGCCAGCAGTTTGATTCCCCGGACCAGCGCCCAGCGTCGGAGCTCTGAAAACGGCCGGCCGTACAGCAGCCCTGCGTACACTCCGATGCTGGAACGCTGCTGCAAACGTTCCAGTACCTGGATATGCGGGCTCACCACCCAAAGCCCCTGCCACCCCTCTTCCATAAGATCAGTAATTGGGTCGTACCGAGCTTGGCGACCGCTGCCACTACCCTGTGAGCTGCCATTGCCGCTTTGGCAATCGATGTGGCGGCTGAGAATTAGATTTGCCCTGGCAAATCCGGCTGAATTGAGACAAAGCAGGCTGCACAGGTAGTTTTCTTGATCATAGATGGCCGTACTGTAGAGCGCCTTGAGCCCCCGCCGTCGGGCTGCCGCCGCAAAGCGGATAAGGCCGTAAAAACCGTTTACATCGGCTATACCGACCGCTTGGGCCGACTGAGACGCCGCGGCTTCGACCACTTGCTCGGGGGAGAGGACTCCCCGCAGCAGGGAGTAGTGGCTTCTGCAATGGATTGATGTATAAGGCCGTGTGCTTTCCATAACTACTTAACATATGTATAGCATTAATACCAAAAAAGCACAATTCTTTTTAAAAACCACATAAAAAACCGGGCTTCACCGGGAACTGGCAATCCAGAACCCGGGAACCCGGCGTTTTTATCGGCAATTTACTCACAGGAGCGATAGTTCTAAGTTATTCTCCAGTTATTCAAATACTGCTCCGGTATGGGCGGAGGTAACCAATTTACGGTAGCGCGCCAAATAGCTGCGCGGATCCACTTCACTGGGATTTGGCTTCCATCCTTCCCTCCGTGCGGCTAATTCTTGTTCATCCACCTGCAGCTCTAGGCGGCGGTTAGTAATGTCTACTGTAATAGTGTCCCCCTCCTTCACCAGGCCGATCAAACCGCCGGCCAGGGCCTCCGGAGATACATGCCCTATACAGGGACCACGGGTACCGCCGGAAAATCGCCCGTCGGTTATCAGAGCCACCGATTTTGAGAGCCCCATTCCGGCAATAGCCGAAGTAGGACTGAGCATCTCCCGCATTCCCGGGCCGCCCTTCGGCCCCTCGTACCTGATGACCACTACATCCCCCGGGTTTATCTGCCCTTCGATGATTGCCGTATAAGCGGTTTCCTCAGATTCGAACACCCGAGCCGGTCCTTCATGCTGCATCATCTCCGGTTCCACGGCCGACTGCTTTACCACACAGCCCTCGGGAGCAAGGTTTCCGTACAGAACGGCGATCCCCCCCTCCTTCATATAGGGTTCACTAGCCTTTCGAATGACCTTGGGATTCAAAATGGTCGATTTCTCTATATTTTCTCCCAAAGTTTTACCGGTTACAGTCATCGGACTGCCGTCGATCAACCCGTGTTTCAAAAGCTCATTCATGACTGCCGAGAGCCCCCCGGCATCATCCAGGTCTTGCATACTGTGCACCCCGGCCGGGCTGATTTTGGTAATATTCGGCACATTCCGGCTAATTTCATCAAAAGTCTTTAGGCTGATATCCACATGCGCTTCGCGGGCGATTGCCAGGAGATGCAAAGCCGTATTGGTTGACCCTCCAATTGCCATATCCAGGGCAATCGCATTTCTAAAGGCAGTCATATTCATAATATCTCGGGCGGATATCTCCCGACGGATTAACTCCATAATCTGATGCCCTGCTCGACGGGCCAGCTGCTTTCGCCGTCCAAAGGGAGCCGGAATAGTACCATTTCCCGGTAATGCAATACCGAGGGATTCAGCTAGACTGTTGAGGGTATTCGCAGTAAAAAGACCGGCACAGCTTCCACAGCTCGGACAGGCCCGTATAGCAACTTGCTCCAGCTCGTCCTCGTCTATCTCTCCCGCCACAAATTTGCCCACTGATTCAAAGGAACCACTAATAAGGTCGATGTTCTCTCCCTGGTAAGTACCGCTCAGCATAGGGCCGCCGCTTACATACACCGCCGGCAAATTCATCCTGGCGGCACCCATCAGCATCCCGGGTACTATCTTGTCGCAGTTTCCCACCAGAACCAGTCCGTCAAACTTTTGCCCGGTTGCAACCGACTCTATCGAATCGGCGATCAATTCTCGGGTAGCTAAGGGGTATCGCATACCGCTGTGGTTCATTGCAATACCGTCACAAATTCCGATGGAAGGAAATTCCATGGGAGTTCCTCCGGCTGCGGCTACTCCCAGTTTTACTGCTTGGACAATCTCATTCAGATGAAAGTGTCCGGGAATAATTTCATTATGTGCATTCACTATACCAATAAGAGGCTTTTGCAAGTCCTCCGGAAGGTAACCCATCGCATACATCAGCGAACGGTGCGGTGCACGGTTCGGTCCTTTTGTTACTTCATCACTGCGCATACAC
>JAWLDZ010000018.1:0-34748 GCA_041686355.1 Spirochaetaceae bacterium | reverse complement strand
TAAGCAGCATTGGTGGACCTCCTCTAAAATAAAGTGTGGGTACACTCTAATAGAGGGGGTAATTCGCATCTGTGCTTCAAACCCCCAAGGTTTGAACCAGTATTTAAACCTTGCTATGGGATTGCAGTTTTAATTGCAAAAAAAGGGCACCCTTAGCCAAGGTGCCCTATTATCTTAATATCTTTACAGTACTTTTTCTACTCAAGTCCAGCTATTCGCCTTTCTTCTTATCGACGGACTCATCTTCAGCAGCAGGTTGTTCAGTACTTTCCTCAGCTTTAACTTCCGCCTCTGTTTCAGCTGCGGTAGATTCCTCAGCCGGAGCTTCCTCTGCTTCAGTCTTTGTCACTTCTGCAGTTTCTTGCTCTGAGACCTGCTTAGAGTCGGCTTTCGGCTTTGCTTTTGCAGGAGCCGCAGTCGATTTCGCTTTCTTTGTTGCTTTCTTTTTACCCTGCTTCTGCTCAGCTACTTCCTCTTCCACTAACTCAAGCAGAACCATTTCAGCGGCATCTCCTTGACGATAACCGAGTTTCAGGATTCGTGTATAACCGCCGGGACGTTCTTTATATCTTGGTCCAATATCAGTAAAAAGCTTAGCCAAAATCTCTTTATCTTTAATATCTTTGTTCATGATCCTTCGGTTATGAACACTGTCCATTTTTGCCCGGGTGATCATTTTTTCTGCAGTTCGGCGAATTGCGAGTGCCTTAGCTTTAGTAGTTTTAATTCGCTCGTACCGGAACAGTGAAGTAGTCATGTTCCTGTGCAGGGATTTTCGATGACTTGATTTTCTGCCAAGTCGGTTAAATCCTATTTTATGCTTCATCGTTCTCGTCCTTGTTCCGTTGAAGTTTTGTCGATGTCTTTAGAACACTATAGTCGGTCATGCCGAGACTCAAGTTCCATTCTTTAAGCTTTTCCTTAATCTCATTTAAAGACTTCTTACCGAAATTTCGAGTCTTTGCAATCTCATCCTCGGTTTTCTTTGTAAGATCACCGATAGAACGTATATTCGCATTCTTAAGACAGTTGCTCGACCTTACCGACAGCTCTAACTCTTCTACCGGGGTATTCAGAATCGAACGTACTCGCTCTTCTTCCTCATCCACCTCATCATCACCATCGATAGATTCTTCATCAAAGTTGATAAAGATGGTGAAATGATCTTTCGCTATTTTTGCAGCTTCGGCTAATGCGTCTTCAGGCGAGACAGCTCCAGTGGTAATAATCTCAAGGATTAACTTATCAAAGTCACTTCTTTGTCCCACCCGGGTGTTTTCAGTATGATACTTTACCCGCCTTATTGGTGAAAAAGCTGCGTCAACGGCAATAGTTCCAACTTCTTCGATATATTTCTCGTTCAGTTCCGCCGGAATATAGCCGCGCCCTAGATCAACTTGTATTTCCATATCGATGTGAGCGTCTTTGGTCATAGTAAGGATCTTCTGATCCTTGTTCATCACTTCGATATCATTCTCTTTTTCGACGTCGGCGCCGGTCATATCGCCAGGGCCCTTCACTTCTACATGAATAACTTTCTGTTCCTGATCTTCCGGCAGCTTAATATGCAAGCTGCGTAAGTTGCTGATAACTTCCGGTGTATCTTCTACTACTTCAGGAATCGATTCAAACTCGCTCGATACAACGTGCGCAGTTCCTTCTTCATCATAAGAAGTAATTTTTAGAGCAGTAATAGCGTATCCTTGAATGGATGATAGCAATACCCTGCGAAGAGTGTTACCAACAGTCGTTCCATACCCTCTTTCGAAGGGATACGCGATAAACTTCCCGTAGCTGGCGTCGGTCTCACCGTGCTCAAAGGTAATTCCCTTTGGCCTTTTAAATCCCTTTAATAGGTTTTTTCGCGCCATGTAAACTCCTACCTCGAATATAGCTCGACGATTAACTGCTCATTTATTTCCGCAAGCTCATTTACATCAGCCTTACGCGGATAAGCCTTTACCGTTCCTTTCATTGCATCAGGATCGATTTGCAGCCAAGGGTACACACCTGATCGTGAGTACTCTTTTAAGCTCTCTTTTATCGTATGCATTTTCTTGCTCGATTCCTGAATCACAACTTCATCATTCTCTTTTACAATAAAAGAGGGAATGGTTACACGCTTACCGTTTACAAACACATGCCCGTGCGAAACTATCTGACGAGCCTGTTTGCGTGATGATGCAAAATGCATTCTGTACACGGTGTTATCAAGCCGTCTTTCAAGCCTTGTGATTAAATTTTCACCTGTTTTTCCGGGAAGCCGGTCTGCTTCATCAAAAAACAGTTTGAATTGCTTTTCTAACAATCCATACATTCTTTTCAGTTTCTGCTTCTCTCGCAACTGAAGTCCGTAATCCGAAATCTTTCTCTGCCGATAGCGAGGATCTTTACCCGGAGGCGAAGCCTTCTTTGCAACCGGGCATTTGTTTGTGAAACAGCGTTCGCCTTTCAAAAACAGTTTTGCCCCTTCTGCTCGACATTGTCTACATGATGGACCTGTATATCTAGCCATAACTTACCCTCTCTAAACTCTTCTACTCTTTCTGGGACGGCATCCATTGTGGGGGATGGGGGTGACATCCTTGATGCTCTTCACAGTTAAACCGAGACTTCCAAGCGACCGTATAGCGGACTCGCGTCCCACTCCCGGCCCCTTCACAAATACATGAACACCCTGCAAACCATAATCCATGGCCTTTTTTGCTGCTGTCTCGGCAGTTGTCTGTGCCGCGTAGGGGGTTGATTTTTTCGCACCCCTGAAACCGAGTCCACCAGCACTGGCCCAAGAAACTGTGTTTCCCTGCAGGTCCGTTATTGTTACAATAGTATTATTAAACGTAGCTTGTACGTAGACATTCCCCTCATAAACCGTTTTTTTGGTTTTTCTTTTCGTACTTTTCGCTGCCTTAGCCACTTTCTACAACCTCCACTCTATTTCTTCTTTCCCGCTACTGTTTTCTTCTTACCCTTTCGAGTACGGGCGTTTGTTTTCGTCCGCTGCCCTCGAAGAGGTAAACCTTTCCGGTGCCGCAGTCCGCGATAACACCCGATATCCATAAGCCGCTTGATATTCAGTGCGGTCTGAGTTCGCAGCCGACCTTCGACAGTATAATCATTATCGATTACCCCACGAATCTGATTAACCTCTTCGCTTGTGAGGTCATTCATCCGCTTGTCAGGATCTATTTCTAATTTCTTACAAATCTCAATAGCAGAAGTTCGGCCTATACCATAAATATAGGTCAATGCAATCTTTGTAGCTTTATTTGGTAAATCTATACCGGCTATTCGTGCCATTCAGAGCTCCTCCTCTACCTTTGCCTCTGCTTGTGTTTCGGGTTGCTACACACAATTCGTACTACCCCGCGTCTGCGGATTACTTTGCAATTTGCGCACATCGGTTTGATGCTTGCCCTAACCTTCATTTCATTCTTCCCCTTATAAGTTCCTTGACTTGAGCTTTCCTCGTTTCGTAAAACCATCATGGTGATGCATTCTCAAATGTCCTTCTATTTGCGACATCGTATCTAAGTCTACCCCAACCATGATTAACAGTGAAGTACCACCCAACAACATTGCAACTGAAACCGGGAAGTTAAAAAGCTTCTGTATAATTGTCGGAATAACTGCGATAAACGCCAGAAACAAGGCCCCCGGCAGTACAATTCGGTTCAGTATTTTTGTTAAGTACTCTTCCATTTTTTCAGTTCTAATTCCGGGAATTGACCCACCATTTTCTCGTATCTGTTTTGCTATTTCAATCGGGTTAAGGGACACCTGAGTATAGAAATAGGCAAAAAACACAATCAGCAGGGTGTATATAATTACATAGGGCATTCCCTGTGGGTTGAGCCAAGAAGAAAAGGAAGCCAACCAGCCAATTTCACTGCCTAGATTACCTGCGATCTGCAGCGGAAAAGTAAGCACTGAAGATGCAAAAATGACCGGTATAACACCCGAGGGGTTCACCTTAAATGGGATATACGTACTCTGGGCACCGTACATCTTTCTTCCTACTACCCGCTTCGCATAGTGAACAGGAATCTTTCTTTGCCCTTGTTGCTCATAAATAACCAGTGCAACTACACCGACAAACATTCCCAGTACGATAATCACGAAAACCGGGTTTAGTTCACCAACCTGCACTTTATTAAACAGAGTGATAAATGCATTGGGCATCCGGGCTACAATACCGGCAAAAATTAACAGAGAAATACCGTTCCCCACTCCACGCTGGGTGATCTGTTCACCAATCCAAATTAAAAAGACTGTACCTGTTGTAACGGTCATCATAGCTAAAAGAGTGTAGGGAAGCCTGTTCATTGTAATTGCATTTGGAATCGAATCGGCATACACCGTTACCACATACGACTGAATGATACAAACAAGCAGTACTCCGTATCTCGTATACCGCTGAATTTTCTTTCGTCCGCCCTCTTCCTCTGAAATTCTTTTCAGAGTCGGAAATACGACAATCAGCAGCTGCATTATTATCTGCATCGAGATGTACGGCATAATACCAAGCATGAATACTGAGAAGTTCTTAAAAGCTCCTCCGGCAAAGAAGTTAATATACTCGGTAATGCCGATGTTTCCGGACCCTTCCTGGGCCATAAAGTACAGCTTAAGCGCATTCACATTGATACCCGGGATTGGAAGGGTTGCCCCTAACCTAAACACCATCAGCATCAATACTGTAAAAGTTATGCGTTGTCTTAAATCTTTTACCCGGAAAATGTCGAGAAACGCGTTATTAGCCATTGTTACCTTCTTCTAATCCTTCTATAGTACCGCCGGCCGCTTCGATCTTCTTCACAGCTGATGCCGACACCTTGTGTACAGCGAAGGTAAGCTTCTTTGTAACCTCGCCGTCGCCAAGAATCTTAACAATTGCATTTTTTTTCTTCAATATCCCTTTTTTACGGAGGGTATCTAAATTGACTGTCTCACCATCTTTATATCTCTCTTCTACAGTTTTCAGATTTACCACACTGTACTCTTTCTTAAAGGGGTAATTTGAGAATCCGCGAGCCGCTATACGGCGGAAGAGTGGCATTTGTCCACCTTCAAAACCTAAGCGTACTCCGCCTCCCGAACGGGAATTTTGGCCGTCATGACCGCGACCGGAGGTTCCTCCATGTCCGCTGCCAACGCCTCTTCCCACGGGTCGTTTTTTCTTATGGGCTCCCTTGGGTGCCTTGAGTTGTTCCATAGCTACTCAATCTCCTCAACTTCAACAAGATGACTGATTTTACCTACCATTCCAAGTATGGATGGAGTTACTTTATGCTCAACTCGGCTACCTATTTTCCTAAGACCAAGTGCATCCAACGTCTTTTCTTGTTTAGGTTTTCTTCCATACCTGCTCTTCTTGAGAGTGATACGAATCATCTTTTCTGCCATCATTAACTCCACATTTCCTGCAGCGTTTTACCTCTGCCCTTAGCGATTTCTTTCGCATCCATGATTTCATCAAACCCAGCAAAAACAGCCTTTACAATATTAAGCGTATTCTGAGAACCAAGAGATTTACTCATGATATCGTGAACACCACATGCATCCATGATTGCACGTACAGGACCACCGGCGATTACTCCGGTACCCGGAGCAGCAGGTTTCATAAATACCTCTGCACTCTTATACCGTCCTATAACTACATGGGGTATGGTCGTTCGCTGCATCGGCACCTTGATCATAGACTTCTTAGCCTTTTCGATACTTTTGCGGATAGCTTCAGCAACATCATTTGCCTTTCCAAAGCCATACCCAACATTACCTTTTTGATCGCCTACAATTACCAGGGCTGAAAATGAGAAACGACGTCCACCCTTTACAACTTTGGCTACACGATTCAGCTTAATGAGTTTTTCTACATACTCCTTATCTTTATCCACAGTTTCCCCCTAAAATTTCAGTCCTGCTTTTCTTGCACCGTCAGCCAGACTTCTTACAACGCCCCAATAGGTAAAACCGTTCCTATCGAACACGACAGTGTCTATATCCTTGGCCTTTAAACGCTCGCCGATTGCATTTCCGATTTTACTTGCATTTTCTACATTATTGCGAAGGCCGGTAAACTCGGACTCCATAGTACTTGCAGATGCAACCGTAGCGTTTTTAGTGTCATCAATAGCCTGAACATACATATGCTTATTACTTCGATATACACTTAGTCTTGGACGTTCTGCAGTTCCACTAATATTCTTACGAACATGAAGTTTACGTCTTCTGCGCTTAGCTTGTTTTTCTTGTACTCTCTTCATATCGTCTACCCTACTTTACACCAGACTTACCGATCTTTCGAGAAATTCTCTCATCTTCGTATTTCACACCCTTGCCCTTATATGGTTCGGGCGGACGTAGAGAGCGAATCTCAGAGCTTATCTGGCCGACAAGCTGCTTCTGTATCCCGGTAATAATTACTTTAGTGGTTCCTTCGCAGGTAATTGTGATTCCTTCCGGAATTACAAACTCAACCGGATTCGAAAATCCAAGGTTAAGATGAAGTATATCACCCTTTACTTCTGCTCGGTACCCTACTCCGTTTATCAATAATGATTTTGTGAATCCCTTGGATACACCTTCAACCATATTCCAGCACAGCTGTCTATACAAGCCGTGGTACGAACGGGCGTCTTTACTATCATTCGTCCGGTCGACAATCAGCTGATTATCTTTGACCTTAATTTCAACTTCTTTGTTGAAACCTTGTGAAAGTTTACCCTTGGGCCCCTCAACTGTTACTGTATTATCCTTTACGTCTACCTTCACACCGTCAGGTATCTGTACCGGTAGTTTTCCAACTCGTGACATTAGATTCCCCCGTTTTACCAGACAGAACAGATAAGCTCGCCGCCTACCTTGCGCTCTGTTGCTTTTTTCCCAGTGATCACACCCGTTGATGTCGATACAATGAGGATTCCATGACCGTTAAACACCCGCGGCATCTTCCGGTATCCGGCGTATATTCTTCGCCCCGGACTGGAAATCTTTTTTATACCGTGAATAATCGGCTTCTGGCCATCATCATACTTCAAGAAAATCCGGATGACACTTTTACCATCCTGGGTGGTTTTCTTGAAATTCTTTACATATCCCTCATTCTTAAAGATTTTTACAACCTCAAGTTTTATTTTTGAGGGATGGATATCGACCTTTTCGTGACCCGCACTGACTGCGTTTCTAATTTTTGTGAGCATATCTGCTACAGGATCGCTTACTGCCATACTCTCTACTCCCTCTTACCAGCTTGATTTAGTCACGCCAGGTATTAGTCCCTCGTTTGCAAGCTTCCGAAAACAAACCCTACACATGCCGAATTTCCGCATATATCCTCGAGGACGACCACACACCTTGCATCGATTCACCTTTCGTGTACTGAACTTAGGTGTACGCTGTGATTTTACTATAAGTGCTTTCCGTGCCATGCTTATCTCCCTACTTCCTGAAAGGCATGCCGAGCTTTTGCAGCAGCACCCTTGCTTCCTGATCAGTTTCCGCGGTAGTAACTATAGCGATATTTAATCCGCTAACCCGTTCGATGTCATCGTAGTCGATCTCAGGAAAAATTATTTGTTCCTGGACTCCTAACGAATAGTTTCCATGACCATCAAACGCATTCGGGTTAACCCCCCGAAAGTCCTTTACACGCGGCAACGCAATATTCAATAAACGGTCCAGAAACTCCCACATACGGTCACCCCGAAGGGTAACTTTTGCACCGATTTCATTCCCTTCTCGCAATTTAAAGTTTGCGATAGATTTCCGTGCCTTTGTTTTCACCGGCTGCTGGCCTGTAATTGTTGCCAGTTCCTTTACCGCAGATTCCAACAGGTTTTTGTTCTGAATAGCCTCACCAACTCCCGCACTTACCGAAACTTTTTCGATACGGGGAATCTGCATGTGAGTGCTATAGCCGAACTCCTCTTTGAGCTCTGCAGCAACCTTCTCGTTATACATTGTCCTAAGCCTTGGTACATACTGTTCCATTACAGCTCTTCCCCAGTCTTCTTTGCTATTCTAATCTTCTTACCATTCTCGATTTTATAACCGATCCTGGTTGCCTCACCGTTTTTAGTAACGGCAGCCACATTCGATAGTGCGACAGCTGCTTCTATCTCAATAATGCCGCCCTTTTCTTGTTGACTCTTCGGCCTCACGGCCTTCTTCACCATGTTTAATCCCTGAATGTATACACGGCCCCGGTTTCTATCAATTCGTAGAATTTTACCGGTTTTGCCCTTATCTTTTCCGGTGAGGATCTTCACGGTGTCATCTCGCTTAAGTTTTGTGTTCACCTGATTCTTCGTCATCTTGATCCTCCTAGAGTACCTCGGGAGCAAGAGAGATAATCTTCATATATCCCGCCTCTCTTAGCTCTCTGGCAACTGGTCCGAAGATACGCTTACCCTTTGGATTCAGGTTCGTATCTATAATCACACACGCGTTATCATCAAAACGAATATACGTTCCATCATTTCGCCTATGCTCTTTTTTGGTCCGAACAATGACTGCCCTCTGCACATCGCCTTTTTTGACTTGTGCATTTGGCAGAGCATCCTTCACTGCCACAACAACGACATCTCCGATACCAGCCGTTTTCCTTTTACTTCCACCAAGGACTTTGACGCACTGCACCTTCTTGGCGCCACTGTTGTCCGCTACATTCAGGTATGTCTGCATCTGTATCATACGACAACTCCTTCTACTACGTATCCGCTGCTATTTCGCCCTTTCAACGATTTTGGCTAGTCTCCAGTGCTTGTCCTTGCTGAGCGGTCTGCTCTCTATTACCTGCACTAAGTCCCCAATATGTGCTTCGTTCTTTTCATCATGGGCTTTGACCTTTTTGGTCTGTTTCACATACTTCTTATACAGTCCATGCAATTGTCTTGTTTCAACTGCTACAACTATAGTCTTTTCCATCTTGTCGCTTGTTACACGTCCCTGATAACTCTTCTTATTTACTATCATTCTCTGCAGCCTCTTCCTTACTTATCTCCCGGATTTCGTAGTCCCAGGGCATACTCATGAATTACCGTATTGAGCCGTGCGATGTTTCTGCGAAGAGTCCGCCTTTCAATTGGGTTCTCTGCATGTCCCATCACACTGCTAATGCGAAAATCCATAAACTCTTTGCGAAGCTGCTCGCGTTTTTCCACAAGCTCCTGAAACGTTAGATCGCTAAATGAGTTCTTCATATCGCTACTCCACATCCCGTCTTGATATGAACTTAGTTCGTATAGGCAGCTTCGAACTGGCAAGCTTCATAGCCTCTTGTGCCAACTCTCGCTTTACACCGGACATCTCAAACATCACAGCACCGGTCTTTACTACAGCAACCCATCCCTCCGGGTTTCCCTTACCTTTACCCTGCCGAGTTTCAGCAGGCTTTTGGGTGTAGGGCTTGTCCGGAAAAATCCGTATCCATACCTTACCGCCACGTTTAATATGGCGGGTCATTGCGATACGGGCGGCTTCTATCTGCCGTGCGGTAATCCAGCGCGGCTCAAGCGCTATCAGCCCGTAATCACCAAACGAAATTTTATTGCCTCTGTTTGCAACACCGTCCACTTTTCCACGATGCTGCTTTCTGAATTTTGTTCGTTTTGGACTCAGCATTGCCTACTCACTCCTTGACTGAGACTTTTCGTCCCTTTGCTTCTTTACCAGTAGTCCGGCATCTTCCTTGCGGTCCTTCTGAAGTACTTCTCCGTTAAAGATCCATACTTTTACGCCAATCGTACCGAAAGTAGTTTTGGCTTCGCAGAAACCGTAGTCAATGTCTGAACGAAGGGTATGCAACGGCACACGACCGGATTGCTGCCACTCAACTCTTGACATCTCAGCTCCACCCAAACGACCGGAGATTCGTATCTTAACGCCCTCAACACCTGCCTGCATGGCCTTACTCACCGAGATCTTAAGAGCTCTTCGAAAAGAACCGCGGGCCTTCAGTTGACGTGCTACATTCATAGCGATCAGCTGAGCATCGCCCTCGGGGCGCTTGACCTCTTTGATCTTGATTTGAATTTTCTTCTTCGCAAGTTTTTGAAGCCGATTACCAATTTTTTCAATATTGGAACCCTTTGCGCCAATGATAATTCCGGGTCGAGAAGTTTTAACGACAATAGTAATTCTCTGAGGGTGTCGAATAATCTCTATATCTGAGATTTCCGCGCCACGGGCCTCAGGACTGTTTTCCAGCTCTTTTCTCAGCTTCAAATCTTCATGCAGAGTTTCAACGTAGTCCCGCGGATCAACATACCACTTCGATTTCCAGGTCTTATTTATACCTAATCGTAGTCCTATCGGATTAACCTTCTGACCCATTTATTCCCCCATATTTCCTATTTCGTCTACAACTACCGAGACATGGCTCATACGCTTTAACAGAATATCTCTTCTTCCCCGCGCACGCGGCCATACACGTTTCAAACGCGGTCCTTCATCTATTAACAGCTGCTTAATGAACAAACTCTCTTCATCTAGCTTGTTGTTTTGATAAACCGCATTCGCTGCAGCTGACTGTAAAACCTTCTTGATAAGTCCAGCACCCTTTTTCGGGGTACTCTCAAGAATTGCCATCGCCTCGGTATAAGGTTTTAACCTGATAGTATCGGCAATAGGACGTATTTTACTCGGAGAAACAAGAAGAAATTTTGCTTTTGCTGAATACCCTTTCTTCACTTCCATAACAACACCTATTTCTTTCCGACTTTTTTATCGGATCTTGCATGTCCGCGGAAAAAGCGGGTTGGTGCAAACTCACCAAGTTTGTGTCCTACCAAATTTTCGTTGACATACACAGGAACCCATGTTTTTCCGTTATACACAGAAATGGTGAATCCTACCATCTCCGGAATAATAGTCGAGCAACGGGAATATGTTTTAATCATCTTCTTATCCCCGGACTTACCCGCCTCTACAATTCTTTTGTAAAGCTTTTTCTCTATAAAAGGACCTTTCTTAATCGATCTTGACACGACCTACTCCTATTTCCTTCGCTTTACTATATTCTTATTCGAATATTTCTTTTTCTTACGAGTCTTGTAACCCTTGGTCGGCTGTCCCCACGGGCTCACCGGATGGCGTCCGCCAGAGGTCTTACCTTCACCACCACCATGCGGGTGGTCTACCGGGTTCATCACAACACCACGTACTTTCGGACGTCTACCAAGCCATCGGGCTCGTCCCGCCTTTCCAAGCGAAACATTCATGTGCTCTTCATTTCCAAGAACACCTATTGTTGCCTGACATTTAGCAAACACCATTCTCATCTCGCCTGAAGGAAGTTTTACGGTAACGTAATCTCCCTCCTTGGCAACCACTACAGCTCTTCCACCGGCGGAACGGACCATCTGTCCTCCCCGGCCTTTCTGCAGTTCAATGTTATGTACTTCGATACCCAGAGGAATTCCCTCTAAGGGTAACGTATTGCCCGGAGTAATCGGTGCACCCGGCCCGTTCTGAATCTTGGCGCCGACCTTTAAACCCTTCGGCGCTAAAATATAACGTTTACCCCCATCGGCATACCATACCAGCGCGATAAATGCTGACCGGTTTGGATCGTACTCGATGGTTTTTATAGTACCTACTACTCCAACCTTATCCCGCTTAAAGTCAATCTCACGGTATTTTCTTTTATGACGCCCGCCCTTTCGACGCACACTAATGCGTCCGCCGGCGCCGCGTCCAGCATGAAAGCCCATCCCTTTTGTGAGTGACTTTTCGCTTTCTTCACGGGTTATCTCTTCGAAAGTAAGACCCGTCTTGTACCGCTGACTTGGGGTGTTCGGTTTATATTTTTTTAGTGCCACGTCTGAATCCCCCTATTACTCCGTAACTGCATTATACACCTTCGATCGCATCGATCTTTTCACCAGATTTCAGGGTTACCACCGCACGTTTCCAGGCGGTTGTTTTCCCGAATCGGTAACCAGATTTTGTCCGTGAGGCCTTAGGCTTGCTTTTCACCCAAGCCACATTACAGGCCAACGGTGTAACCTGAAACAGTTCTTCGACTGCCTTCTTAATCTGCGATTTGTTGGCCCGAGAATCAACTTTGAAAACGTATTTCCGTTGTTCCGCTTCTCGCATTACATTTGACTTTTCAGTCAATACCGGTTCAATAATTACTTGATCAGCTCTCACGACCGACCCCTCTCAATGCTCTTTGCAAAAAAATCGTTTAATTTTGTAGCTGCTGACTCCAAGACCACAATCTGCTTTCCGTAGAACAACTCATGTGCACTCAGTCGATTATACGACTGCACCTTAAGCCAAGGGATATTCTTCCCTGCTCTCCGAAGCATACTGTCGTCACCATGCAACACCACAACCGTGCGTTCCTCTTTGACCAGGTTTTTAAGAATCGATACAAGGTCCCTGGTTTTTCCTGATTCAACCGAAAAGTCTTCAACGATCTTTATAGTATCTGCCTGCAATTTCTTCGTAAGAATAGATCGCATAGCTGAACGCTTCATTTTACGAGGCATCCGTACATGATAATCACGCGGCTGAGGACCAAAAGTAGTACCTCCACCGACCCACAAGGGCGACTTTTTGTCACCGGCACGGGCATTACCCGTACCTTTTTGACGCCAAGGCTTCGCATTGCTGCCCCTTACCAGTTTTCTATTCTTTACACTGGCGGTACCGATACGACGATTGGCAAGTTCGCTGTTGATTGCATAGTAGATTGCGCTGTCGCTTACCTCGCAGTTGAAAACTTCGTCGTTCAATGTGATATTTTTTATCTCTTCGCCCTGTACCGAAAAGACCTTTGTTTCCATTTTCCGCCTCTACTTCTTATTAGCTTTTTTGACCATCACGATACCCTTGCGTGGCCCTGGAACTGCTCCCTTCACTAAAAGGAACTGCCGTTCTTCATCAACCTTCACTACACGAAGGTTCTGCACTGTCTTCTTATCGGCTCCCATGCGTCCGGGCATTTTAGTACCCTTATGCACTTTCGATGGAGTAGCCGCCATACCAGTAGCTCCAAGACCCCGGTGAAACTTCGATCCGTGGGTTTTATTTCCGCCGGAAAAACCATGGCGCTTCATTACACCCTGGAAACCCTTTCCCTTCGAAGTACCGGTGATATCTACAAAAGTCACATCTTTGAAAACTGAAGCGCCAAGCGTTGCGCCTATTTCATATTCGCCTTCAAAGTCTCGCATTTCAACCAGGACACTCTTGGGTGGTCCGTTCTTAAATTGTCCGGCGTAGGGCTTACTCGCCCGGCTTGCCTTTTTATCAACAGCACCCATTACTACGGCCTTATAGCCGTTTTTTTCTTCATTGCGTTCGTCTATAACCTGGTTATCTTCTATTTTGATGACGGTAACCGGGGTTAATACCCCCCGTTCGTCAAACACCTGTGTCATTCCAAGCTTTCTACCGATCAGCCCTAACATCTTTAACCTCAATTAAGTAAAATCTTCGTTTTACTGCTTGATCTCTACATCCACACCAGCAGGAAGCTCAAGCTTCATTAGGGCATCCATCACCTTCGATGTAGGATCAAGAATGTCGATCAACCTCTTGTGCGTTCGCATTTCAAACTGTTCACGAGCTTTCTTATTTACGTGCGGCGACTTAAGGACGGTAAATTTGTTTATCCTTGTTGGTAAAGGGACCGGCCCTGCTACTCTTGCCCCAGCCTTTTCCACCGTCTGTACAATTGCACGCGAGCTTTGGTCTATAAGCTCTATATCAAAGCCTCGTAGCCGCACACGTATTCTATCTTTGGCCATTATATCCCCCGAAAAGCAAGTCCCGCACACATATGTGCGGGACATACTAAAATTACTATTCGATTATCTCAGTAACCTGACCACTAGCTACGGTTCGGCCACCTTCGCGAATAGCGAAGCGCAGTCCTTTTTCCATAGCAATTGGATGAATGAGTTCAACGTTAACTTCAACGTGGTCACCGGGCATTACCATCTGCTTATCTTCAGGCAGAGTTACGTCACCGGTAATATCGGTTGTCCGGAAGTAAAACTGCGGACGATAGCCATTAAAGAAAGGCGAGTGACGACCACCCTCTTCCTTGGTTAGGGCATAAATCTGTCCCTTGAATTTCGCATGCGGGGTAATACTACCGGGCTTTGCAAGAACCTGTCCACGAACAACACTGTCCTTGTCGACACCACGCAGCAGCGCACCGATGTTATCTCCGGCCTGACCTTCATCGAGAATCTTGTTAAACATCTCTACACCGGTACAGGTGGTTTTAGATGTTTCACGAACACCTACAATCTCGATATCATCACCAACATGAACAACACCGCGTTCAATACGACCGGTAACAACAGTACCACGGCCCTGAATGGAGAAAATATCTTCAATCGGCATCAGGAAGTCCTGATCTACCGCACGTTCCGGCTGCGGAAAGTAGTTATCCATTGCATCGAGCAGCTCCTGAATACATTTTGTCTTTTCAGGATCCTCGGGATTCTCCATCGCCTCAAAAGCAGAGCCTTTGATAACAGGAATATCATCGCCGGGGAACTCGTATTCTTTCAACAGATCCCGCATCTCTTCTTCAACCAGCTCGATCAAATCAGGATCGTCTACCTGGTCGGTTTTGTTAATAAATACGATCAAAGCCGGTACACCAACCTGACGAGCAAGCAAAATGTGCTCTTTGGTCTGTGCCATAGCACCGTCAGTAGCTGCAACTACAATAACTGAACCGTCCATCTGTGCAGCACCAGTGATCATGTTCTTGATATAGTCTGCGTGTCCCGGACAGTCAACGTGCGCGTAGTGCCGAGCATCGGTTTCGTACTCTACGTGACGAGTATTGATAGTTATACCACGGGCCTTTTCTTCAGGTGCATTGTCGATTTGCTCATAAGACATCACCTTTCCGCCATCGCCCTTTGAGCAAAACATGGTAATCGCCGCAGTAAGAGTTGTCTTACCGTGGTCGACATGCCCAATGGTACCAACGTTGATATGTGGCTTTGTTCTTTCAAACTTGGCTTTAGCCATCACTTCCTCCTTGTGAATATCCCCAATAAAAATTATACGACCACATCTATGCGACCCATCTTGGGCCGACAGACACCGATCATGTTATACCTATAAAGCAAGTGAACGAATAGAGTGAAAAGGAAGGATCCAGAGGTCATAACATTTCGGCATCACATGCCAATGTCAGACGTGGCTGATTACAGCGCCTGGAACCACCTCATCATCCTAAAATCACAGCAGTGATATAAGGGACGATCGGTTTGGCTACCACAAGCCTGGTGCTTATGCACCAATAGGTTGTGCAATACTACGCAATATGCGTAGAAAGGTCAAGGGGGCGAACCCCCTCAATTTTACCATCTATAATGTGAGAACGCTTTGTTCGCCTCAGCCATTCTATGGGTATCTTCCTTCTTACGAAAAGCCGTACCTGTTGAATTGTATGCATCATACAATTCGTTGAACAGCTTCTCGCCCATAGACTTCCCACTTCTTGCTCGGGCGGCCTGAATAATCCAGCGCATTGCCAAAGCATCACGCCGTTTCTCACGTACCTCTACCGGTACCTGATAGGTAGACCCTCCCACACGTCTTGATTTTACCTCTACCGAGGGTTTGACATTTTCAAGAGCTTTTTGAAACACTTCCAGACCATCTTTGCCCGACTTTTCCGCCACCTGCTCGAGTGCTTCATACATCACACGCTGACTGGTGGCTTTTTTACCATCAAGCATCATTCTGGTAATAAACTTTGTTACAATTGTGCTGCCATAACGCGAATCGGGCAACACAACTTTTTCACGGATAAATTTCTTTCGTCCCATTGGTTACTCCTTACGCTTTCGGCTTCTTCGTTCCGTACTTGGACCGACCTTTTCTCCGATCTTCCACACCCAGGGTATCCTTTGCACCCCTTACAATATGGTACCGTACGCCGGGGAGGTCTTTTACACGACCACCACGGATCAGCACGACCGAGTGTTCCTGCAGATTATGTCCGATACCCGGAATATAAGCGGTTGCTTCTATTCCATTGGTTAATCGAACTCTGGCTACTTTTCGGAGAGCCGAATTCGGCTTTTTCGGTGTAACCGTCATGACGCGGGTGCATACCCCGCGCTTCTGTGGACAATTTTCAAGCGCTCTGGCTTTACTCTTGGTAACAATGGCCTTTCGGCCCTTTCGAACTAGCTGGTTAATTGTAGGCATGTACCTGTGTACTCCCTTTCATATTGTTTTTCTTGACTGATCGGGCCAGCATGAGTGTAAGTAACTCCCAGCACTGGAATCACTCTTCATCGCCATCCGCGGAAACCTGCTCGGCCTCTGCGGTGAAACCCTGGCTTTCCTCTTCCCCTTCAGCCTGTTCACGTTTTCTTGCATCAATTATATTCTGAACCGAAGCATCAAGATCTTCGGAGTTTTCATCGAACAACTTCACATCACGGTAATTCCGCATACCGGTACCTGCCGGTATAAGGTGACCAATAATAACATTCTCTTTCAGTCCGTGCAGGGCATCAGTATTACCTGCTATCGCGGCGTTTGTCAACACCCGAGTTGTTTCCTGGAAGGACGCGGCGGAGATGAAGGAATCGATATTGAGCGATGCCCGGGTAATACCTAACAGCAAGGGTTGTCCAACCGCCGGCTGTCCACCTTCGCGCATAACCTTATGGTTTTCCTGATGGAACTTGTACTTATCTATTTGCTGTCCATAAATAAAATTGGTATCGCCAACCTGAATAATCTCAACCTTCCGCATCATCTGACGAATAATTACACCGATGTGCTTATCATTGATATTAACTCCCTGCAGGCGGTACACTTCCTGCACTTCATTCACCAGGAATGATTGCAGGGCATTTTCGCCAAGAATCTCCAACACATCGTGGGGATCGAAGTTTCCTTCACAGAGCTCCTCTCCAGCCTCAACTAAATCTCCATCGCGTATCAGAAGGTGGCGGCCCATCGGAACCAAATGCTTGTACTCGACCCCAAAATCATCAACCACGTTGATAACCCGTTTACCCTTCACAATCGCTTTAAATTTTACTGTACCGGAAATTCGGGCCAATACTGAAGAGGTCTTTGGCCTGCGTGCTTCGAACAGCTCTCCTACCCGCGGCAGACCACCGGTAATATCACTGGTTTTTACACTTTCCTTCAGCAGCTTAGCGAGGGTACGACCCATCTTAACTTCTTCGCCGTCTTCGACATTCAAATAAGAGTTGCCCGGCAGAAAGTAGCTCCCCTTTTCATTCCCCTCTTCATCCAACAGAACAAGTCTCGGCTGTAAACTTTCCAGGGAAAACTCGGTAATTTTCTTTTCAATATTACCGGTATCCTCATTAATCTCTTCTTTCAGAGTAGTTCCCAGCACTATATCTTCAAATTTCACCTTACCATTCTGTTCTGCAATTATCGGTTCGGAAAACGGGTCAAAAGTGGCCAGCGGTTCTCCCGCTTCAACTGTTTCGTCCACTCCTACCCGAAGCTCGGCACCGTTTCGTACATCAATCTTCTGGTCTTGAGCCACCAAGAGCAATTCATTTTCTCTGATATGGGCAAAGGCATTCTCTTGGGCCAGAACCTCTTCCCCGCCCTTGGTAACCAGAGGCATTGATCCGCTGATTTTATCGCCCTCACCGACATGAAGCTTGCTCTTCTTGTCTAATTCAATTCGCCGCAGTACCTTCGCAACAATTATATACCCCTTACGAGTAAAGAGAATATCACCGCCCTCCAGCTCAACGGTATTTCCATGCAGTTCCTTTACTAATACCGGGAAAGCGAAGGAAATGCGATTTTCTTCACTTGCCTTGGTTGCAGCACCTCCGATGTGGAAGGTTCGCATGGTAAGCTGAGTTCCCGGCTGACCAATTGATTGGGCAGCAATAATTCCAACCGCCTCACCCACATCGACTGTCTCATTTGTAGCCAAATTCCGACCATAGCATTTACGACATACTCCGTGTCGAGCTTCACAGGTGAGCACGGTTCGCAAGCGAACAGACTCAACCCCGACTTCCTCTATTTCTGCGGCCAGTTCTTCGGCAATCTCTTCATTTACATCTACAATAATATCACCGGTTATGGGATGCTTAACCCGCTCGAGGGTAAACCGTCCTACAATACGATCCTGTAGTGACTCAATAATTTCTTCGCCGTCTTTTAAGGCACTGATTTCAATTCCATTAATTGTGCCGCAGTCATCTTCATTTATTACTACGTCCTGGGCAATATCAACCAGCCGGCGGGTAAGGTACCCTGCGTCGGCGGTTTTCAGTGCAGTATCGGCCAGTCCCTTACGGGCACCGTTGGTCGAAATAAAGAACTCAATAATCGACAGGCCCTCTTTAAAGTTGGAACGGATCGGCAGCTCAATAATGTCACCGGATGGCTTTGCCATCAGTCCGCGCATACCGGCCAACTGCCGTATCTGTGTGCGACTACCACGTGCACCGGAGTCCGCCATTAAGTATACCGGGTTAAAACCGTCGCGGTCTTTTTTTAGAAGCTCCATCAACTCCGCAGTCAGATCTTCATTGGTCTTACTCCAAACCTCAATCACGCGGTTATAGCGCTCTTCCTGGGTAATATGGCCCTGCAGATACTGATTCTGAATCTCCACAACCCGCTGGTTGGCCTCGTCAATCATCTCTTTCTTCTTTTCAGGAATGACTACATCATCAACACCGATAGTGGCCCCAAACAGGGTAGCATAACGGAAACCGACATCTTTTATAGAGTCAAGCATCCGAACAACTACAGCAGGGCCGTGATCCTTATACGCTTTTCCTACCAGTGCTCTTAACTCTTTGTCACCTAACTGTTTATTTACAAATTCAACCTCATCGGGCATTTCTTCGTTAAATATGATACGTCCAGCGCTGGTATCAGCCCATTCCCCGTCAAATTTGACTTTAATTCTTGTATTATATCTAATAGACTTCGCCTCTAAAGCAAGCAAGGCTTCATCAAACTTCACAAAATGCTTACCGTGCCCCGGCTGACCATCGCGAATACGTGTCAGATAGTTTATTCCAAGCACCATATCCTGAGACGGGAACACAATCGGCGCACCGTTGGCGGGATCAAGCAAGTTCGTTGAAGAGAGCATTAACGTCCAGCATTCAAGCTGGGCGGCCTGGGTTAAAGGTACATGCACGGCCATCTGGTCACCATCAAAGTCGGCATTATACGCATGACAGACCAGGGGATGCAATTTAATCGCCTTTCCCTCTGTGAGTACCGGCTCAAAGGCTTGAATACCAAGGCGGTGGAGGGTTGGCGCACGGTTTAGGAATACCGGATGCTCTTTTACCACCTCATCCAGTACCGCATACACTTCCTGCGTCTCCTGCTCTACCAGGGTCTTCGCCTTCTTTATATTATAAACTACATCGCGCTCAACTAACTTCTTCATAATAAAGGGCTTGAATAACTCCAAGGCCATTTTTGTCGGAAGACCGCACTGATGAAGTCGCAATTCCGGACCAACAACAATTACTGAGCGGCCGGAATAATCAACACGCTTTCCAAGCAGGTTCTGTCGAAACCGTCCCTGCTTTCCCTTCAGCATATCCGATAGCGACTTCAGGGGTCTGTTTGAAGCCCCCTTTACAACTCTCTTTTTCTTAGAGTTATCAAACAGGGCATCCACCGCTTCTTGAAGCATTCTTTTTTCGTTTCTGATGATGATATCAGGGGCATTCAGCGACATGAGCCGCTTTAGGCGGTTGTTCCTATTAATTACACGGCGGTACAGATCGTTTAGATCGGAAGTGGCAAAACGCCCTCCATCCAGCTGTACCATCGGCCGCAACTCCGGCGGAATAACAGGAATCACATCCAGGATCATCCACTCCGGACGGTTCCCGGAATCTCGAAAGTTTTCCACAATCTCAATTCGCTTGAGCAACCGTTTATCGGCTTTCGCACCTTTCTCGATCATCTTTCCTCGCAATTCAGCAGAAAGAAGATCAAGATCGATTTGCTCCAGCAGGGTGCGTACTGACTCCGCGCCGATACCGGCGGTAAAGCTCATGCCGTAGCGTTCTCGGGCATCCATATATTCTTCTTCAGAAAGAAGATCCATCGCTTTTAGATCGGTGTCCCCCGACTCAATAACGATGTATTTTTCATAGTACAGTACCGACCGCAAGGCTGCAATCGTAAGATCGAGCAGCAAGCCCATACGGGACGGAACCGAGCGGTAATACCATATGTGAGAAACCGGTGAGGCCAGTTCGATATGCCCCATCCGCTCACGACGAACCTTGAAGTGTGTAACCTCGACTCCACAACGGTCACAGATTACTCCCTTATAGCGGATAGACTTAAACTTTCCGCAGTAACACTCGTACTCCTTGGTGGTACCAAAAATGCGCTCACAAAAGAGCCCATCCTTTTCCGGCCGCAGAGTACGGTAATTTATTGTTTCCGGTTTCTTCACTTCTCCGTACGACCATGCTCTGATCTGCTCCGGAGAAGCAAGTTTTATCATTATATTATCGAAATCTTGAATATCTCTCATATGATATACTCCTGCCTAGAACTGGCTCCCTTTTCGATTGATCAGCTCCTCGTCTCGTTCAGTTAACGGAATCTGCTTTCCCTTGGAATCGTAAATAGTTACATCCAGGGCCAGACCCCGCAATTCCTGTACCAGTACATTAAACGATTCTGGAACCCCTGCGCTGGTAGCCGTCTCGCCCTTTACAATGCTCTCGTAAATCTTCGAGCGGCCGTTCATATCATCGGATTTTATAGTGAGCAGTTCCTGGAGTGTATTTGCGGCACCATAGGCTTCAAGGGCCCATACCTCCATCTCTCCAAGCCTCTGACCACCAAACTGTGCCTTACCACCCAGCGGCTGCTGGGTAACCAGTGAGTAGGGTCCGGTTGAGCGGGCATGCATCTTATCGTCGACAAGATGGTGCAGCTTCAATATATACATCAGTCCTACAAACACTTCATTTTCAAAGAATTCACCAGTTCGGCCATCCCGTATTTGTGTCTTGGAATTAGCCGGTAAACCCGCCTCTTTAAGCTTTTCGGAGATCATCTCCGGAGTAGCAGACTGAAAGATCGGAGTATCGTACCATTCATCAAGCGCCAGGGCTGCCCATCCGAGCTCATTTTCAAGCAACTGTCCGAGGTTCATTCGTGAAGGAACACCCAAGGGGTTCAAGCAGATATCCAAGGGAGTACCGTCGTTCATGTATGGCATATCCTCTTCCGGGAGCACCAGGGCAACAACACCCTTGTTCCCGTGCCGACCGGCCATCTTGTCGCCTTCCCGCAATTTTCGCTTAGTGGCTATGAGTACCTTCACAACCTCATCGACACCCGGGGACAGATCGTCACCTTCGGAGCGCTTGAGGCGCTGCACATCGATTACAGTTCCTTCGGTTCCATGGGGAATCCGCAGGGAACTGTCTTTTACCTCTTTTGCCTTTTCTCCAAAGATAGAGTTCAAAAGCTTAAACTCCGGCGTAGTCTCGGTCTCCGACTTAGGAGTAACCTTTCCCACCAGAATCGACCCGGAGCTCACCTTGGCTCCGATGCTGGTAATCCCCTCTTCGTCCAGGTATTCCAGCGCTTTTTCACTCACATTCGGTATATCCCGGGTAAGCTTCTCCGGTCCAAGCTTTGTTTCACGGATATCAATAGTGAACTCTTTTATATGGATCGAGGTATAAATATCCTCGCGTACAACCTTTTCAGAGATAAGAATGGCATCCTCATAGTTATAGCCGTTCCATGGAACGAAGCCCACCAGTACATTGCGGCCAAGTGCCAGCTCGCCCTTATCGGTGGCCGGTCCATCCGAAATGGCCTGCCCCGCCTCAATTTTCTGGTTATGATACACAAGGGGTTTATGGTTAAAACAGGTATCCTGGTTAGTTCGTTGAAACTTTACCAGCTTATATACATCCCGTTCATCAGGATCCTTCGCATCATCCGGCTTAATAACTATACGCTGGTTGTTTACGTACTCTACTGTTCCGGCGCGTTTTGCTTTCAACAGTACTCCGGAATCGTAGGCTGTCTTACCCTCCATACCAGTTCCAACCCGCGGTGCTTCCGGAAATACCAGGGGCACAGATTGGCGCTGCATATTAGAGCCCATCAAAGCACGGTTCGCGTCATCATGTTCAAGGAACGGGATCAATGAGGTTGCAACTGAAACTACCTGTTTCGGAGAGACGTCCATATACGCAATGGACTCAGCCGGCTTGGTGTTATAATCACCGGACTTACGCACCGAAATGAGGTCATCGACGAACTTTCCGTCTTCGCCCAAGTTTGCATTTGCCTGGGCAATAAAGTGTTTTTCCTCGTCCATCGCGGACAGATACTCAATATCATCACTCACAACACTGTTTTTCACCTTGCGGTAAGGAGTCTCAAGAAAACCGTACTCATTTACCCGGGTAAAGTTTGCCAAGGACACAATCAACCCAATATTCGGACCTTCAGGGGTTTCAATCGGACACATCCGACCATAGTGGGTATAGTGTACATCACGTACTTCAAAACCGGCCCGCTCGCGGGACAAACCGCCCGGCCCCAGGGCGTTCAACCGGCGTTTATGGGTCAATTCGGCCAAGGGATTGACCTGATCCATAAACTGGGAAAGCTGGCTAGATCCAAAAAACTCTTTTACCGCCGCCACAACCGGCTTTATGGAGACCAGGTCCTGGGGTTTGACCGTATCAGTCTCTTTGAGACTCATTCGCTCTTTTGCAATTCTCTCCATTCTCGAAAAGGCGGTTTTCAGCTGGTTTGCCATCAGCTCCCCTACCGAACGAACCCGCCGGTTTCCAAGGTGGTCGATATCATCAACATTATCTTCGCCAATGTACACCTTGATCAGGAATTTCATCGTATTGTAGATATCTTCCCTGCTAAGCACCTGGCTTTTATTTTCTAGATCGTAATCAAATTTCTTATTTAACTTATAGCGTCCTACCCGTCCCAGATCGTAGCGTCGTGTACTAAAAAACATAGACTGCAGATCTTTTTCGGCACTTTCCAGGGTTATAGGCTCACCCGGCATTAAGACCGAATAGACTGCGATCAGAGCATCTTCCTTGGTAGGTTCGTCAGCATTTACATCGTCACGGGTGAATTTTACCTCTTCCCGCTCAAAACAGTTCAGAATAATAGGTGAATGCAGGGATTCGGGGTTCTCATAATCAATGAGGCTCACATTCTTTACGCCGGAGTGAAGCAGTTCATCGACATCATGGGGATGCAGTTTTTCACCGGCCCGGTAGAGCTTTTTCTGCTCACCCTCCCGCTCAATCCATACTGATTTCGAGAGTACCCTGCCAACCAGCTCATCCCGCCCCTCGCGGCTCTCTTTGACTTCGGCGGTTTCGCTCTTATAAAAAACATCAATTATATCTTCTCTGGTGTTAAAACCAAGAGCTCGTAAGAACATCGTTCCGAGAATACGCTTTTTACGGTCGATCTTGGCGTAAATCAGCTCTTTTTTCTGGTCGATTTCAAATTCGAGCCATGAACCACGATACGGAATAATTCGTGACGAATATACCCCCTTCTCGTGGGAGAAGATAACACCCGGAGAGCGGTGAATCTGACTTACCACCACCCGTTCGGCACCATTAATAATAAAGGTCCCCCGGTCTGTCATAAGTGGAATATCGCCAATATATATATCTTTCTGTCTTATTTCTCCAGTCTCCTGGAAAATAAGGTTTATTTGCGCTTTTATTGGAACAGCGTAGGTAAGCCCCTTGAGCTTACACTGTTCTTCGTCGAATTTTATATTCTTCTCATCAAGAGTATAATGAGTATACTCCAGCAGCATATCTCCGTTTGGACTCTCAATCGGAAATACCCCCTGGAACACCTCCTCTATACCTTGCAGCAGAAGCGGCTGCCCCGAAAGGAGCCTGTTTCTTTGCAGGAACCGCTCGTACGATGAGAGTTGTATGTCGATGAGATTAGGGAGTTCCATGACTTCACGAAACTCTTCCCCAATATATGTTCTCTTTCTTATGGCTTGGCTGCCTGGAAGCATCACCACCCCCTGATAAAAACACCCCGCCCAACGGACGTCGGAGTTAGATGGA
Organism: Spirochaetaceae bacterium; assembly: GCA_041686355.1. GTDB lineage: Bacteria > Spirochaetota > Spirochaetia > DSM-16054 > Sediminispirochaetaceae > DSBN01. The sequence continues at coordinate 10,647 of JAWLDZ010000018.1, read as the reverse complement.
TTTTTTATTCTAAGACACAATCGGCCACCAGACACATTGCGGTCTGGTGGCGCTTGTGGGTACTACTAAATTGTATTTGCGCTAAGGAGAAGCTGTTATTTAACTTCAACAACTCCGCCGGCCGCCTCAAGTTTTTCTTTCATTGTATTTGCATCTTCCTTTGATACGCCCTCTTTCAGAGCCTTATCGCCGGCTTCAACAATATCCTTGGCCTCTTTCAAGCCAAGACCTGTAATGGCACGAACCTCTTTGATTACAGGGATCTTCTTGCCGTCGGCAACACCCTTGAGGATCACATCAAACTCAGTCTGCTCTTCTTCCTCAGCACCGCCGGCAGCAGGAGCTGCAGCTGCTGCTGCAACAGGAGCCGCTGCGGTAACACCGAACTTCTCTTCCATTGCAGTAATGAGCTCAGATACTTCCAACACAGTCATGTTGGAAATAGCTTCTAAAATGTCTTCTTTCTTCAAATCTGCCATATTAACTTCTCCTTTAATTATCGACGATAGCATGGCTGTGAGCGAAGACTAACGCCGTTGTATATATGGTTAACTGCAAACTGCAGTCTATTAACCTTCTGCTTGCTTTTTATCCGCCACAGCCTGCAATACCCGTACAAGTTTCTGCGGAACCGCATTCAGGGTATACACAAAGTTCTGGATTGGTGCGTTCATTGTACCCATAAGTTTTGCAATAAGCTCGTCCCGGGTGGGCAACTTACTGAACGCTTCCATCTGGAGCACATCAAAGACATCTCCGCCGATGATACCACCCTTTATTTCAACAGGGTTCTCTTTTCCGAACTCCACCAGAATTTTTGCTGCCGGGCCTGCCTCTTTTCTTGGAAGGGCTACCGCCGTAGGACCAATTAACAAATCGTCGACTTCCGGCTGTTCGAGCTCTTTCAGAGCAATTTTTGCATAGCGGTTCTTTACGACCCGCAGGGCAGTATCCTCTTCACGCAATTTATTCCTAAGTTCAGAGATTTGAGAAACACTCAAACCACGATAGTTGGTAAATATATAGTCTGCGGACTCTTGGAACATCTCTTTGAGTTGATTAACCGCATCCGTCTTTTCTTTATTAACCCTGGTTACATATTCTGCCATAGTATTAACTCCTTCGGCGGTACTTTACGCCAGTTCCCGGTATTCTATCTTTACACCCGGTCCCATCGTAGACGACACATATACCGACCGCATAAACTCACCCTTTGCATCGGAAGGTCGCTTTTTCGCGATCTCTCCCAATACTGCCTTGATGTTCTCAAGCACCTGAGCCTTTTCCATTGAAACCTTTCCAATAGAAAAATGAACAACCCCGGTTTTGTCGGAGCGGTATTCAACACGTCCCTTCTTCAATTCGTCAAGCGCAGCCTTTACTTCAAAGGTGACCGTCTGCGTCTTGGGGTTCGGCATCAAACCTCGTCGACCGAGGATTGGTCCCAAACGGCCTACATCCTTCATCATATCGGGAGTGGCTACCGCCACATCAAAGTCTAGCCAGCCGCCCTGAATCTTTTCAATCAGATCGGAATCACCTACATATGCAGCACCGGCTTCGCGGGCCTCTTCGGCCTTTTCACCCTTGGCAAACACAAGTATTTTTTTCTCACCCTTGAATTGATTGGGCAAAACCAACGTGTCACGTACGGTCTGACTCTTCTTCAGGTTAAGTTTTACTGAAAGCTCAATTGTTTCGTCGAATTTAGCGAAGGAAAGCTCTTTTACCAGATCAACCCCTTCCTGGAGGGGGTATTCCTTTTCTCGGTCAACCTTCTGCAGGGCATCTTTAAATTTTTTACCGTGTCTCATTTGCCGCCCTCCACTTCAACACCCATGCTTCGGGCAGTGCCGGCAACAATTTTCATCGCTGCCTTGATATCATTTGCATTTAAGTCCGGCATCTTCATTTCTGCGATCTCTTTTACCTTACTTGCCGGAATCTTTGCAACCTTTATCTTATGCGGTTCAGCTGAGCCGCTCTCAATGTTACAAGCCTTCTTAATTAAGACGGCCGCCGGAGGTGTTTTTGTGATAAAAGAAAAACTCCGGTCTGCAAATACGGTAATTTCTACCGGAACTGTCAAACCCGCTTCGATATCACCGGTACGCTCGTTAAACTGCTGCACGAACTGCGGCGCACTGACCCCGTGAGGGCCCAGAGCAGGACCAACCGGCGGAGCCGGAGTTGCCTTCTGCGCCGGTACCTGCAACTTAATAACCGCAGTTACCTTCTTCTTCGCCATAGTATAATCTCCATATCGTGGTATTATCGTCCGTATGTTTCAACAGACTCCCATCAGCCCCTTCAACGAAGGAGCATATTCAGACTCTCTTAAATCTTTTCTACCTGCAGAAAGTCAACTTCCACCGGGGTGGATCGGCCGAAAATACCGACCGATACTCGCAATTTGCCTTTCTCAAGATTTACTTCTTCTATAGTACCGGTAAAGGTATCAAAAGGACCCTCTATTATCCGGACCGCCTCGCCGGCTATAAAGTCCTGCTTTGGCTTAGCAACCTTATCGGAACGTATTTCCCCAGTTTTCTGCAGTATTGATCGCGCTTCATCTGCTGATATCGGCTGCGGCTTTGACCCGCCCATAGAACCGACAAAACCGGTTACACCCTGAATTTTACGAATTTGCGAACAAATGCTCTTCCAGCCTTGTTCCGGCAAATCCATTTCTAACAGGATATATCCGGGTAAGAACTTCTTATTAGTTACTTTCCGTTTACCGTCTTTTACTTCTACTACTTCTTCCGAAGGCACTTTTACATCGGCGATAACTTCATCAAAAGGGGGCTGCTCCCTCAGCTTTCGAATAAACTTCTCTACCTTATTTTCGTGCCCGGAATAGGTGTGTAGGACGTACCATCCTTTCGCCATTTCCTTATCCTCTTTCCCTTCTCCAAAAAATTACACATACTATCCGATGTGTATTCCGTACAGGGGATAAATGCGAACTAAAAAATTAAGTCCATACCTTTCAGGAGAAGGAAGTCAACTACACCAAGTACTAAGGCGAAGGCTATCACCGAAATGATTACCACTTTTGTTGATGACGCCACATCCTCTCGGCTTGGCCACACCACCCGTTTTAATTCAGCGTAACTCTCTTTAAAAAACTGTATGATCTTCTTCATTTCGTCATTCCCCTCATATTTAACAAAAAAAGCAGGCCAGGTAGGATTCGAACCTACAACATCCGGTTTTGGAGACCGGCGCTCTAGCCGTTGGAGCTACTGGCCTGTGTGAGGTCTACTTAATTTTTGACTCTTTATGCAGCGTGTGCTTTTGATCAAAACGACAATACTTACTAAACTCCAACTTTCCCTGAATATTACGCCGGTTTTTGGTCGTTGTATAGTTTCTGCGACCACACTCACTGCATTTCAGTGCAATCTTCTCTATATTACCTTTTTTCTTACTCGCCATTGTAGATTACTCCTGTAATGATCGCTACTGCATACAAAAAGAAAAGCCTATTTCTCCATGCCATCCTAGAAGGGATAGCTTATCTAACTAGCCATATAATGTCAAGCAGAGTACGGAGAGATGCTTCGAGCCCTCGATCGGATTTGAACCGATGACCCCATCCTTACCATGGATGTGCTCTACCGACTGAGCTACAAGGGCTTAAAAGTGACTGGGCAAAAGTACCAAAGCCAGCCTTTTTTGTCAATACAACAACTCAAAATTTGTTTAAGTAAGATAATTTATCTTTAAGAATAGCTGGCTTGAACGCTTGTCATTTTCTGCCGTACTTACTACTATCCTGTAGTAGATGCCTCAAAGCGGAATTCATTATAGACGAAAACTACAAGAACTCACTCTGCTGTTTGAAATTAGCCAGACCCTGGACCGGAGTCTCGACCTTGAACAGGTGATTCTCCCGGTACTGAGACAACTAAAAGAGCATATGGGGCTTTCTCATGGAACCGTAACCCTGCTGAACCGGCAAACTGGGCTTATCACAGTGGAAGCGGCAGCCGGAATTGCACGGGATTCACAGTCACAAGTGGTCTACAGCCCAGGGGAAGGGGTAACCGGTAAAGTAGTCCAATCCGGCAAGCCGATGGTAATTCCAAATATACAGGAAGAGACCGATTTTCTTGATAAAACTGGGGTACATCGCGAGATCGATGGTCCGGCAGTGGCCTTCATTTGTGTACCGATCATGACCAACAAGGATATTCTCGGAGCACTCAGCGCTGATAGAGCCGACGGTAGTCCTCAGAGCCTGGAAGACGATGTGAGGCTGCTGTCTATTGTTGCCTCCATGATCGCCCAGGCGGTAAAACTGCGCCGCAGTGTTCAGGAAGAGCGTGAGCGCCTCATGGACGAAAACCGCCGCCTGAAGGACCAGCTGGAAGAGAAGTTCAGGCCCAAAAACATCATCGGCAACAGTACCGCTATGAAAGAGGTATTCAATCTGATGGCCCAGGTATCGGGAAGCGAGGCGTCGGTACTGATCCGGGGGGAAAGCGGTACCGGGAAAGAGCTGATTGCGCTGGCCATTCACTACAACAGCCCCCGTTCCGAAGGGCCCTTTGTGAAGGTAAACTGCTCCGCCCTTCCGGAGACGGTAATTGAGAGCGAGCTGTTTGGTCACGAGAAGGGAGCTTTTACGGGTGCAGTCCAAACCAGGAAAGGGCGTTTCGAACTGGCCGACGGAGGTACCATCTTTTTAGATGAGATCGGAGACCTGCCCCTCTCGATTCAGGTTAAGCTGCTGCGGGTTCTGCAGGAGCGGGAGTTTGAGCGGGTGGGAGGCAACCGTACTCAACGGGTAAATGTGCGGATTATCACCGCAACCCACCGGAATTTGGAGCAGATGATAGAAAAAAACGAGTTCCGGGAAGACTTGTACTACCGGTTGAATGTCTTCCCCCTCCACGTTCCCCCGCTCAGAGATCGCAAAAGTGATATCACTCTATTGGCGGATTATTTTGCCGAAAAATACAGCACTAAAAACAACAAGGAGATCCGCAGGATCTCAACTCCGGCTATAGAACTACTCTCCTCATACCACTGGCCGGGGAATGTGCGGGAACTTGAGAACTGTATCGAACGGGCGGTACTCTTGAGTACCGATGGTGTGATCCATGGCCATCTTATGCCGCCCACTCTGCAATCGGCCGAATCTACCAACACCCTCCTCCATAAAACTCTTGAAGAAGAGCTCGAACGGTTTGAAAAGGAGATCCTCCTGGATGCGCTCAAATCCAGCAAAGGGAATGCCGCCCGGGCAGCCCGCATCTTGGGACTCACCGAAAGAAAAATTGGATTACGAATTTCTAAATACGGCATTGATTCTCGCCGCTTCCGCTCTTAAATTCTAAATATGCCCCAAGCTACCCTTTAAGGAGATTCCATGAGCGATAGTAAACCGAGCAAAAAGGCCTCAAAATCGAGTTCAGATGCCAAGAAAAGTACGCCTACCCCGCAGGAGGCAACCCACGGACTCTACAACAGCCGCCACGGAAAGGATGGTGCGTCAATCAGTTGGGGCTTTGCGGAGCACCTCAAATATACCCTGGGCGCCGACCGCTTTAACGCCACGTTGCGCGACCAGTTTATGGCACTGGCCTATGCAATTCGCGACCGAATTATGCATCAGTGGTTAAAAACCAAGCAGACCCACTACCAGCAGGATGTAAAACGGGCGTACTACCTGTCCATGGAGTTTCTGATGGGCCGTGCTATGGGCAACAACATCATTAACATGGAGCTGAAAGGAGAAGTGCAGGAGGCGTTGGAGGAACTCGGCTACCGGTATGAAGAGCTGGGCGAACAAGAGGTTGATGCCGGCCTGGGAAACGGAGGTCTCGGTCGACTGGCCGCCTGCTTTCTCGATTCCATGGCAACCATGGATCTGCCGGCCTACGGCTACGGCCTGCGGTACGACTACGGGATTTTTCGCCAAAAAATAGATAACGGATACCAGGTTGAGCAGCCCGATGACTGGCTGCGATGGGAGAACCCCTGGGAAATCGAGAGGCCCGAGCACTCGGTGGATGTATATTTCGGAGGTCGGGTAGAACCGATGCTGGAACACGGCACCCGGGTCTACCGCTGGGTCGATGCCCAATCGGTAAAAGGGATTCCCTATGACATGCCGATTGTCGGATACGGAGGAGCCACGGTAAACACGCTGCGCCTTTGGTCCGCCCGGGCGGCGGAGGAGTTCGATTTTGAGGATTTTAATGCCGGTGACTATGTTGAAGCGGTCAGCGCCAAGGTAATGGCTGAAAACCTGACCAAGGTACTCTACCCGAACGACAAACTCTATTTAGGCAAGGAACTCCGGCTGAAGCAGCAGTACTTTTTTGTCTCCTGTTCACTGCAGGACATCCTGCGCCGTTTCAAGCGCGGCTCCCACAGCTGGGAGGAGTTCCCCCAATACGCCGCTATACAGCTCAATGATACCCACCCCTCACTGGCGGTACCCGAGTTGATGCGGCTTTTAATTGACGAAGAGGGATTGCGCTGGAACCACGCCTGGGATATTACCGTCAGAACCCTAGGCTATACAAACCATACCCTGATGCCGGAAGCACTGGAGAAGTGGCCGGTACCAATGCTGGACCATCTGCTCCCGCGGCATCTGCAGCTCATCTACGAAATCAATCATCGTTTCCTGCAGAAGGCTATAACGGTATTTCCTCAGGATATGAAAAAAATTCGCCGGGTGAGTCTGGTTGAAGAGACCACCCCTAAGCAGATCCGCATGGCCCACCTCTCAATCGTCGGCTCTCACTCTACAAATGGTGTGGCGGAGCTGCATACTAAACTGCTGAAAAAACGTTTAGTCCCCGAACTGGCGGCAATCTTTCCCGAACGCTTTAACAGCAAGACCAACGGTATTACTCAACGCCGCTTTCTCCTGCATGCAAACCCGCCATTGGCCGAGCTAATCAGCAGTACAATCGGCGATGAATGGATTACGGATTTAACAAAAATTTCCAAATTAAAGCAGCATATCGACGATCCGAGCCTTCAAGAAGCCTTCGGCAGGGTAAAACGACAGGCTAAGGTAAAGCTCTCCGACTATATCCATAAAACCCATGGCTGGGTTATTGACCCGGACAGCTTTTTTGATGTGCAGGTGAAGCGAATGCATGAATACAAGCGTCAGCTGCTGAATGCACTCCACATTGTTATTTTGTACAACCGGATGCGAAAGGGCAACCCGGATGATTTTGCCCCGCGAACTTACCTGTTCGCCGGAAAGGCTGCCCCCGGGTATGCGATGGCTAAACTGATAATCAAGTTTATCAACAACATCGCAGCGGTCATTAACTACGATGCCAAGCTTAAAGGACGATTAAAGGTACATTTCCTGCCGAACTACAGTGTCTCGTTGGCGGAAAGAATAATACCTGCCACCGATCTCTCCGAACAAATCTCTACTGCCGGGACGGAAGCATCGGGAACCGGAAATATGAAGTTTATGTGTAACGGAGCTCTCACAATCGGTACGATGGACGGGGCCAATATAGAAATTGTAGAAGAGGCGGGACGGGATAACGCCTTTATCTTCGGCATGTCTGCGGATGAAGTGGCCGAGCTGGCACCCAGCTACAACCCCCTCACCTTTTACGCGGATAATGAGGAAATAAAAACGGCGGTGGACCTTATTTTTTCCGGACATTTCAACTTTTCCGAACCGGGCATATTTGAGCCCCTCCGTCAGGCACTGTTTGAACAGGGTGATCAATACATGCACTTGGCCGACCTGCCCTCCTACTGCCAGGCCCAGGAAGCCGCAATTGGACTCTACAACGATCATCGAAACGAGTGGAACCGCAAAGCCCTCATTAATATAGCATCTTCAGGGAAGTTTTCTTCCGACAGAACCATAAGCCAGTATGCACAGGAGATTTGGGACGTAAAGGCCTGTCATGTTGATAAGGATATCGACCCCTGCGACACACTGGAAAATGCACGGAAAGTGTAAGACTAATTGGATTTGAACGGAGTGGAACCCGAGAGACTTATTTCGGGTTCCTTTCTAAGTTCCTTGCTAAAAGGAAAACTGCTGCAGGAAGGGCACTACATATGGATCTAAGGTGGTGAACACGAGCACCACCAGCAGCGCCGGCAGGAAATTGCCGGTTTTTATGTCATGCAGTTTCAGCAGATTCATTCCTATCATTAGAATCAAGATACCGCCGGTGCCGGAAATTTCAGCCAGCCCAAGTTCGCCGATAAGCGGCCCGATTACTCCGGCCAGCAGGGTTAAACCGCCCTGATACACAAGAATCGTAATAACCGAGAACATCACCCCGATTCCCATGGCGGCGGTAAACATAATCGCCATAAATCCGTCCAGCACCGATTTCATCAAAATCAAATCGTAATTTCCCTCGGCACCGGCCTTGATAGCCCCCACAATTGTCAGAGCTCCCACACAGAACAATACCGATGCATCCAAAAAGCCCTGGGCAAAACTTGCACCGCTCTCCGCATTTTTTGCGAAGGTACGCTGCAGCCATCCACCAAAGTTCATTATACCGCCCTCTATGTTCCAGGCAGTACCGAGCATACCCCCAAGAATCACCGCAAGGGCCATATAGACAATCCGCTGTGATTCAAAGGTCATCTGCATACCGATGGCCAAGGAAATGAGGCCGGCACCTATGTACACAACCTCTTTGATTTTAGGACTCATATTTTTACGCAACAGAAGCCCTACCAAAGAACCGATTATAACTGTGATACAATTAACTATTGTGGCTATCATGGCGGGTATTGTAACGAATCCCCCCAATTCTGGGAATAGATATATCTCTTAATGCAACACCTTTTTAGAAAACAGCTTAATACAGCCTTCATATCTGCCTTGGCTTCGATGCAAAGCTTCGAGGCCAAGGCAGGTGTACGAATCCGCCAAAAAAGGCTACACTCAGCCCATATGCAAGAACAATCATCACGCCCAGAAGTGCTGCCATATGAGTGTATCATTCCCAGTGCCGGCTTATCCCGCCGCATGGGTACATGGAAACCGCTTCTGGAGTACCGTAACCGTCCGTTGATTTTGGCTTCAGTGGATAACGCACTCTCCGCCTGCGAGCGAGTGATACTGGTCAGCGGACATCGGGCAGAGGAACTTGAAAAATTATGTGAACGAGAGTACAACAGCTCACAACGGCTAGAGTGCGTTCGTAATCCCCAGTATGAGCGGGGGATGTTCAGCTCAATACAGACCGGAGCTGGCCATATTCACAGCAGCTGGTTTTTTGTATCCCTAGGTGATATGCCCGAGATCCCGAAGGAGCTGTACTTCAAACTGGCCGAAATGGCCGCTCAGTCGGATGAATATGATATCATCCGTCCGGTCTTTCAAGAGCGACCGGCGCATCCGGTCCTGCTGCGGCACAGTGTAATTAAGAGTATCCGCAGCCTGCCGGCAGATGCGAACATGCAGAAGGTGTTTAGGTATCACAGCAGCCACAGCGGGCAGAAGGTAATGGAGGTGCCGGTGGATGAACCGGGCAGCCTGTTTGACATCGATACCCCTGCCGATTTAGGACATACCGACCCGCATACCGATCCACAGGAGGAATAGCCATGCAATTGGAACCATTTAAGCTCGAGCGTTTTTTTGCCAAATATGAGTTCAATGTCGAGTATCAGATGAGCGCCAGTGACTGTGAATCGATGAGTGTCGGTGAACTGCTGTCATACGACACAAGCGCCACATCCCCCGGCAGGCTGGAGAAACTTCAGCTGGGCTATACCGAATCAATGGGAGATCCTCAACTACGGGAGGCTGTCAGCAGCTTATATTCACAAATCTCCCCGGAGGCGGTGTTGCTTGCCGCCCCGGAGGAATTGATTTTTCTATTTCTCAATGCGCATCTTGCAAAAGACGACCATGTTGTAGTTACCACCCCAGCGTATCAATCTCTTTCAGAGATCCCACGCTCCCTCGGCTGCCGAGTCAGCACCTGGCCGGTGGAGCTGCGGAAGGGACGCTGGCAGCTTGACCTTAACTATTTAGAACGGGAAATAAGCGATTCAACTAAGATGGTGATTGTAAATATTCCCCACAATCCGACCGGCCTGGCCTTTACTGAAGCAGAAAAGAAACACTTAACTGACATTTTGAGACGCAATGGAACGCTGCTGCTGGCCGATGAGATGTACTGGCAGCTGGAATATGTCGATGAAGTTTCCAGCACCCCCTTCTGCGACCTGTACGAGAGGGCAATCAGCCTTTCCGGCCTTTCGAAGGCCTATGGTCTGCCGGGCCTGCGAATCGGCTGGTTAGCCGGACAGGCAAGCGAGCTGTTAAAACCGGCGGCCCACCTAAAGGACTATACCACCATCTGCAATTCCGCCCCTTCGGAGCTTCTGGCTTTGACTGCGGTTCAGAACAGCTCACACCTAGTGGGACGTTGCCGAGGGATAATAGCCGAAAACCTCGCATTGCTCAGTAAACTGGCCGAGGGCCATCCACTTTCCATCGAGCTTCTGCCCGGACAGGGCGGGTCGATTCTATTTCCGCGCTTTATTGACGGGCGCTCCGCCGAAAATGTTTCACAGCAACTTATTGAGAAACAGAAGCTCCTGATGCTTCCCGGACCTCTGTTCGATATGCCGGACAACTATTTTCGTGTAGGCCTAGGACGGACA
>JAWLDZ010000017.1:32243-38221 GCA_041686355.1 Spirochaetaceae bacterium | reverse complement strand
CAGCATTGGTGGACCTCCTCTAAAATAAAGTGTGGGTACACTCTAATAGAGGGGGTAATTCGCATCTGTGCTTCAATCCCCCAAGGTTTGAACCAGTATCTAATGAATACGATCAATCCTGCTGTCCCCAGGAATATGAAGAATATAACCGCCGTGTAAAACGACGCTTTCTATCCCGGCCGCAGTAGGTTATAATAGGTGTGATATACGCCACCGCGTGGATTGGTATCTTTTTTTAATAATTTTTAGAAAGATGCAATTTTATAGATTCACCGGCTGTGGACAAAAAACTATCTATGCGTGTAGAAACGACGAGGAGAAATGCGATGTCGAACAACAACGGTCACAAATCAAAAATAAAGGAGTCCTCCCTGCGCTACCCCGACAGCGCTCCTGAAGGGCGGAAGAAAATCGAGTGGGTCGCCAAACGAATGGACATCCTCAACGAAATCAAAGCCATTAACTCTCAGGTAAAACCCCTTAAAGGACGACGGGTGGCCATTTGCCTGCACCTGGAGGCTAAAACCGCCTACATGGCCACGGTCATCCGCGACCTGGGTGCCGAGGTCATCATCTCCGGCAGCAACCCCCTCTCCACCCAGGACGACGTGGCCGCCGGCCTCGCATCTATGGGAATTGAGGTTCACAGCTGGCACCAGGCCACCCCGGAGGAATACTACGGCTTTATCAATAAACTTATCGATTTCGGCCCGGACCTGATAATCGATGACGGGGGCGACCTGGTGGCCACCCTTCACTCCAACCGCCGCGAACAGCTTGAGCACATTATCGGCGGAGCCGAAGAGACTACTACCGGCATCCACAGGCTGCGGGCCATGGAGGCGGCAAAGGAGCTCAAGTTCCCGATGATCGCGGTAAACGATGCCATGTGCAAATACCTCTTCGATAACCGCTACGGCACCGGCCAATCGGTCTGGGACGGAATCATGCGTACCACCAACCTAGTGGTAGCCGGAAAAACCGCTGTGGTTATCGGCTACGGCTGGTGCGGTAAAGGCGTGGCCATGCGCGCCGATGGTTTAGGAGCACGAGTGGTGGTCTGCGAGATCGACCCAATTAAGGCATCCGAGGCCTGGATGGACGGCTATGAAGTAATGCCCCTTGAACAAGCCTCGGCCAAGGGCGATTTCTTCATCACCGTAACCGGTTGCAACGATGTTATCCGTAAAGAGCACATCCAACAGATGAAGGATGGAGCTATTCTCTGCAACGCCGGTCATTTCGATGTAGAGATCAGCAAACCTGACTTGGAGTCCCTGGCTACCTTTGAGGATGAGGTTCGCAAAAACATTCGCAAGTATGACCTCGGCGACGGCCGCTCGGTCTACCTGTTGGGAGAAGGACGTCTGGTCAACCTGGCTGCCGGCGACGGCCATCCTGCCGAGATTATGGATATGACTTTCTCACTCCAGGTCTCCTCGCTGCTGTACCTGATCGAAGCCGGGAAGCTTGAGGCGCAGGTGTACAGCGTCCCGGAAGAGATAGATAAGGGGGTAGCCGAGCTGAAGCTGGCCTCTCTGGGGTTGGAGATAGATGAGCTGTCCAAAAAGCAGCTGGAGTACCTCAACTCCTGGAACCTGGGCAGCTAGATGTAGCTTGGTGCTGCCAGAGGCCTAAATTGAAGCTAAGTGGATACTTGGATGTGACAATGTTTTACAATACTGCTAAGTGTTATAGGAAAAAAGAATTATGAGTAGAAAAACACCACGCTTCGGTAAACTGGGCAGGGATGTGGGGGCGGGGATGTTTATTGCCGCTGTGGCGGCAATTTTCATCCACCCCCTCACCTACAGCCACTACGGCGAACTATACCTTCGCTTTCCCGCCACGCTCTCTTTTTTGAAGTTTGCGGTTCTGGCGACATTTGGGGAGATGCTGGTAGCACGCATGAGAACCGGCAGCTATCTACCCTCCCAATTCGGACTGCTGCCGAAGGCAATCGTATGGGGTATTTTGGGTGTCTTTATCTGGATCGCCTTTGGAATCTTTTCCTACGGGGTTACCGGTACTTTTTTCGCCGGCAGTACCCCGGAAACCACAGGCATGCTCCTGCTCAACGCCTTTAGCATATCATTTTTCATGAACATAATATTTGCCCCCATGATGATGATGACTCACCACCTCACTGACACCTATATCGCCCAAAACGATGGAAAATTCCCGCTGCGAGGATTTGCTTTACTGCCCCTGCTGAAGAGCATTGACTGGGAGAGAATGTGGGGATTCGTGTACAAAAAAACCATCCCCCTCTTCTGGATTCCGGCCCACACCGTCACCTTTCTGCTTCCGGAGGAACTGCGGGTACTGTTTGCCGTGGCGCTTTCGGTAGTTTTGGGGCTCCTGCTTACAATCAAGAAGTAGAAGCAGTACCCCGAGGGAGGGGTTTAGGACGGGGTTATTTTTTCCGGACTAGTATCAGGGTCTCGTCGTCATGCTGACTGGCTGACCCGACAAACTCATCTATTGCCGCAAATATTTTCTTCTTTAGTCCTGCGGGCTCATCGTTGCCATTATCCGCGATAACCTGCTTCAGGCGCGCAAAGCCGAACTGCTGATCCTTGATGTTCATCGCCTCGGTAATCCCGTCGGTGTAAAAAATTAGAAGATCATCCTTTTCCACCCTGAAGGTGGTTTGCGGATATTCCCACTCAGCATCAATCCCGATCGGCACACCCTCTGAGTCAATCTGGCGAAAATCTTGCTGCTTTGGGCTGTATAACAGCAGTGGATGATGGGCGGCATTACAATACTCTGCCGAACCGTTGTTTGGATCAAGAAGAAGGAAAGAAAGGGTAGCAAAACGCTCAATTCCCACATTTCCGGCAACACCGCGATTGATCAGTGAAACAAACTCACTGGCGCTGCGCTTTTCCCCGGCAATCAGGTGTAAAATAGTACGGATCATCACCATTACCAGACTGGCAGGAATCCCCTTGCCGGCCACGTCGCAGACTAGGATGCCTAAGCGATTATCCTTCGGGAGTTGGATAATATCATAATAATCGCCGCTCACACCCCGGGCCGGGATGGTTTGAGCTGAGATACTCAGGCGCGAATCGGCGGGAAGCTCCTTGGGAAACAGGTTCTTCTGAATTCCTCCGGCAATCTCTACCTCTCTCTCAATCTCCCGTTTTTCTACCAGTTCGACATAGTTATAGAGAGCATCCATCGTAAGGGAAGTATAATCGGCAAAAACCTTGGTGCGTTCAAAATCCTGTTCGGTGAATCGGTGTTCGGGATCCCGCGAGATAATACTCAACACCCCGTATAAGCGCCCCGAAACCGTCAAAGGAATTAAAATCAAAGAGCTGCAGTAATTTATATCGTCCTTGATCAGATCACGGATCTCCCGGCTTTTTTCTGCATGTGGTATATAGAGTGGCGATTGCTCACGGGCAGCGCGGCCGATGTAGGTCTCATCAAGGGAGAGAGGTTTTGACTTGAAGTAGTCATCTATTTTTCCAATTTTCTGGGTAACAATACTGGGTACTTTAAAGGGCGGCGGATAATAACCGACAATGCTGCGGACCCGCAGCTTTTGATCATCCTCGTTATACAGCAGGATTACCCCGCCGTCGGCATGGGTATTTTCCACTACCGAGGCAATCACCAAATCAAGCACATTCTGCACAGCACTATGCTCCGATAAGGCCTCATTGATGTTTTTAATAAAATCGAACACAGAATTGATATATGAACGGGTAAACTTAAGATTTTCCTCGGTTTGCATTGCACTCTGTAAGTAGTACATGCGAAACACCGAGTAGTGGATAAGGTAGCCTGCCGGCAGGATAATTGCACTATAATAGAGCGAATCCGTCGATACGAATATCTCCAGCATCAGCACCAGGATGTAGTACAGCGAGAAGTACCCGCGCATATGCTCCACGAACTCGCCGTCACGCACATTCTTGGTGGATACACTGTAGATCTGTTGCATCAAAAACATGAAGCTTACCAAGACTAACACGGTATGCAACACACTCCAGACTGCAGCCGTTGGTTGAATCAAAACCAGTGCAGTCAAGGCTGCCACTAACGGGGCGGTACTAGCAGAATAGATAATACCGTCTTTCCGATTTCTATAGCCACAAACCCAGCACAGGTAAATGCCTATTATAACAAACTCCACAGCCAAAACAATAACCTGCGTAGGCATAAAAAAAAGCACTACTTCCCGGAAAAGGTAAATTAAGGGAATTGCGGTAAAGGCAATAAAACAGGGAGGACGAATCGGAAGCCGATAGGCATAGATGAATAGAACTACGGCCAGTATTGATCTAAACCAGTTTGGTGATGTTAAAAATTGGCCAACTATTTCCATATTCATATTTAGTTTACCTGTAAAGTGTAGCAAGCCGATGATACCGGGGTCAAGGCTGAAGAAAATTAAACATCTACAACCAGCGCATTTACGACCAGCGCTCAAGGATCTGCCGGTACTCCTGGGACTGCTTCAGATTTCGAAAGGCCTGACGATACAAGTTTACGGTCTCCTCCGCGGTTGAGGTGCCGACGGCCATATACAGGTCGGTGGAGGTTTCGTTCAATGCATACACACTTTCCAGGTCGTCGGGATCCCGCTGCATTGCCTGCAGCTGATGCACCATCTGAAGTCTTCCCATTGGTATAAGATCAACTTCATTACTAAAGAGAGCCTGAATCAGTCGGCTGGTATCTTCATACAAGAACAGGTTCTGCTCCTTTTTGAATCCCCTCTCGATGAGGTATTGTGTTTCGAGATTACCCCGCTGTGTTCCTATTCTTAAATCCTGACGGGAGGAGACATCGCTGATAGAGCCGATAGTCCGCTGTTTCAGGGCAAACAGATGCACCTGCTCCTGAAAGGCGGGTCCGATCCATTTGAAAAGGGGCTCTCGTTCTTCAGAACGAAACACCGTAAGCAGAAGGACATCAGGCTGTTTTGCGGCTGCTTCCTGGGCATCTTCCCAGCGCATGAACTCGATTTCGGCGGTCTTATTCATCTGCATATACATTGCCCGGACAATATCTATGGCCAGTCCAACCGGCTCGCCGTTCTGCAGAAAATTATAGGGCGGAAGATTTTCCGCAAGTACATTTCCGCGTACTGGAAAGCGGGCAACATAGTGGTTTAAGGTCCCTACATTGCGCTCGTTCACTTGTCCCAACTTCTCCAACATACCAGTGGCGCGACTAATATGTTCAACAGTTTCGCTTACCGCTTGGGTACTTTCTGAATTCATTTTGGACAGATCCTTAAGGGATCCCACGGAGCGCTCAACTACCTGCAACCGGCTTTCCATTCCCGAGGCGACCTCTTTCAACTGGTCGCTGCTAGCTACCAGATTAGCAAGGGCCGAGGAAATTTGATCACTGCCGGCGGACATCTCTTCAGTACCGTTTTGCATTTCCCGCACCCCGTCGGCCACATCATGAATCTCATCGATCAGGGTACGGTTCGACTGCGCCAAGCCGCCGCCGATTTCCGCCATCGAATTTACATTTTCTACGACCTGTTTGAGTTTATCACTCATCTTGCCCGCATTCTCACGGGCGTTTTCGGCCAGGTTTCGTATTTCCTGGGCTACCACCGCAAAACCGCGACCGTAGCTACCCGCATGAGCAGCTTCGATGGCCGCATTCATCGCCAGCAGGTCGGTTCGCCCGGCGATATCATTGATAACCTCCACCATCTCCATCACCACCGAAGTAGAATCGGAGACCTTACGGATTACATCGCTGGTTTTACGCATCTCGCCATCACTTACCTTGGCTAACTCCGCCAGACTTTCTGCCTGGCTGCCCTTCGCATCGGCGATGTTTGCAATGTTCTTAATCGATGCAATTAACTCTTCAACTGAAGCAGAAGACTCGCTCACCGCCGAAGACTGCTCGGTAATCTGCTCATTTACACTGCTGATATACTGTTTCATCTCCTGGGCTGCAGTCTCCGACTCTTCCACTTCCGTATCAAG
>JAWLDZ010000017.1:25879-32143 GCA_041686355.1 Spirochaetaceae bacterium | reverse complement strand
CTGATCATATTCAGAATACCTGCACTGAAGACTATCACCAGGACAAGCGATACTGATAAGAGTAACAATATGGACAGAAATATATTTCTTTTCATAAGTCTTTTTCCTAGTATATCAAAGTTAAGAAATTATAGTATGAAATAGACTCCGGGTGAAGCCCCTCAGACTTACTGTTTTGAGTTTTTAGAGTAATTCCTAAAAGCACCAGCTGTTATAGGATTTTGACTTTGTTATCGTCTAATGCAAAGTGGCAGGCTGCCCAGTGCCCCGGTTTAACCTCGCGGTATTCCGGGACTTCTCGGCTGCAACGCTCTTCGGCGACGGGACAGCGGGTATGAAAGACACATCCCGAGGGAGGATTAACCGGACTGGGTACTTCGCCCTCCAACACGATATGCCCCCGTTCCCGCTCCCGCTTGGGGTTCGGAATAGGAATGGCCGAGATAAGCGACTGGGTATAGGGGTGCAACGGATCGTCGAAGAGTTGGCGACTGGTGGTCAGCTCCATCATGCGCCCCAGATACATCACAGCGATACGGTCGGAGATGTGCTGGACCATACTCAGATCGTGGGCAATAAACAGATAAGTGATACCGAGTTTTTTCTGCAGGTCCTGCAGCAGGTTCACGACCTGAGCCTGAATGGACACATCCAGGGCGGAGATCGGCTCGTCACAGACCACAAAGCGCGGGTACAGCGCCAAGGCGCGGGCGATGTTGATGCGCTGGCGCTGTCCTCCGGAGAACTCATGAGGAAAGCGCTGGGCATGCATCGGCTTAAGGCCCACCAGCTTCAGCAGCTCAAATATCCTATCTTGAATCTCCTTCGGTTCCATTTCGGTGTGAATCATCATGGGCTCGGCGATAATGTCGCCAACACGATGGCGGGGGTTCAATGAGGAATAGGAGTCCTGAAAGACAATCTGCATTTTGGTGCGGAACTTCCGCAGATCCTCCTTGCCAAGTTCCGATACGTTGGTATCTTCAAAGCGGATAGTCCCGCCGGTCGGTTCATAAAGGCGTAAAATAGTTCGGCCGAGAGTAGATTTTCCGCAACCGCTCTCACCAACTAATCCAAGGGTCTCCCCTTTTTCAATAGAAAAACTAATATCATCCACCGCCTTGACCACCGGGGAGCGGCCTAGGGAAAGAAAACTGCGTTTAAGCTGAAAGTGTTTTGATATTTTATCTACTTGAACTATTTCCACTGCCCTACTCCTCGTCCCTGGCCTGTTGCGCACTCATATCATAAAAACACTTCGTATAATGTCCCTCTTCTACCTGGTAGTTCGGGGGTATCTCTTTCCAGCAACGCTCAAATACATACGGGCAGCGCCAGGCGAACTGGCAATGCTTCGGCGCCTCAAACAGATCCGGCGGGGCACCGCCAATGCTGATAAGTCGGTTCTGCCCGGTTTCGCCTAACTCGGGTATCGCTCCCAGCAGGCCTTCGGTATATGGGTGCTGGGCATTCTCATACAAATCATCTACCTTTGCCAACTCAATCGGCATACCAGCGTACATGACTATCACCCTGTCAGCAATACCGGCTACTACTCCCAGGTCGTGGGTAATCCAGATGACGGTCATACCCATCTCACGCTGCAGGCGGCGGGTCAATTCGACTATCTGGGTTTGAATGGTCACATCCAGGGCGGTGGTCGGTTCATCGGCTACCAGAATTTCCGGCTCACAGGCAATCGCGATTGCAATCATAGCCCGCTGCCGCATTCCACCTGAAAACTGGTGGGGATAGGAGTAGAACCTTTTTTCCGGATAGGAGATACCAACGTTCTCCAGCAGCTCCACGGCCCTGGTGTAGGCCTGCCGTTTATTGTACCCCATATGGGTCATCAGGGATTCACTAATTTGTTCGCCCACGGTTAATACCGGATTGAGCGATCGCAGGGCATCCTGAAATACAATACTGATGTGTTTCCCACGAATCTTATTCAGCTTTTCCTTCGAAATTGCCAGCAGGTCGGTCTGGGTATCTTTGGTTTGAAAGTGGGCCGTACCCTTTACTTCCGCCGATTCCGCCGGCAGTAGACCAAGCAAAGAAAGCACCGATACGCTCTTGCCGCTGCCGCTCTCGCCAACCACCGCAAGAGTCTCTCCGGGCTGCAGTTCGAAATCCACGCCGTTCACCGCATATACGGTTCCATCAAAGGTATTAAACCGGGTAGTTAAGTTTTTCACCGATAGTATTGAACTCATCTATTTCCTACTTCTTCCTACTTCTTTTTCTGCCGCATCCGCGGGTCCATTGCATCTCGCAGCCAGTCACCGAACAGGTTCATCCCAAAGCCGGTAAACACAATCGCCAAACCGGGATACACCGACATCCACGGATAGACGGTCAGATACTGTCGTCCCATGGCAAGCATGTTGCCCCAGCTGGGAATGCTTGGGGGGACGGAGAGTCCCAAAAAGCCCAGACCGGCCTCATAGAAGATCATCGCCGACATTTCAAAGGTCGCCAGGGTAATCAGCGGTCCCAACAGATTCGGCATTATATGCTTAAAGATAATACGGGGCGTCTTCTGGCCGATACTCTGAGCCGCTTCAATGAAACCCTCTTCCCGCAGGCGTAAGACTTCCCCGCGGGTAACACGAACAAAGATAGGTATATCGGTAAGGCCGAAGATCAAAATTACATTTAACAGACTGTTGCCGAGAATAGCGGCCACAAAGACCACAAACACCAGATAGGGCAGGGAGAGCACCATATTGACCAGGGTCATAATAATGTTATCGGTTCGCCCTCCCTTATAGCCGGAGATAAGGCCGATCATCATACCAAGGGTAAAGGCCATCATCACCCCCAAAAAACCGACGGTTATGGAAACCCGGCTGCCGTAGATAATCCGGCTGAGTACATCGCGCCCCAAGCTGTCGGTGCCCAGCAGATATTCGGTACTCCCCCCCTCTGCCCAGGCAGGGGCCTGTTTAGAGGCCTGAATATCCTGCTGCATCGGATTGTGGGGAGTTATCCACGGTGAAAAGGCGGCTGCGAAAACAACCAAAAGAAACATCACCAGCCCTATCAGCCCCGCCTTATCCCGCCACAAGAGCCGTGCCACATACACCAGCTTGGCGGCAATACTGCGATCCGCCTGCTCATCAACAATTAACCCTGTTGCTTTTTCATTACTCGTATTTTCTTCCATCTTCATTCCGGTTTATTTATAACGAATTCTAGGATCGACTAGGACATAGACAAAATCGGTCAGCAGATGCAAACCAATTACCACAAAACTGGTAAAAAAGGCCGTAGCCTGTACCAGGAAGAAGTCCCGGGTTCCCACCGCTTCAGCCAGTAAATTTCCGAGTCCCGGCCAGGCAAAGATTGTCTCCACATAGATAGAACCGCTCAGCAGATAACTGAACTGCACACCGATGATGCTGACCAGCGGAATAGCTGCATTTTTTAGTATGTACTTGAGATAAATGCGCATTTTATGCAGCCCCTTGCTACGGGCGGTGGTTACATAATCCTCATTCATCACTTCCATTACCGCCGATCGGGTAAAACGGGTTAGCTGACCGGTAGTAAACAGACTGAGGGTAAAGGCAGGCAGGATAATAGACTTATCCGGCAGGTGGAGCCCGAATAGTTGAAAGGTCTCCCGCCCGTAGGTGGGAAACCAGCCCAGATTTAAGGCAAAGACCAGGATCATAATGAGTCCCAGCCAAAAAGTTGGAATGGTCTGCCCCAACAGACCCAACCCGCGGGCAATAGAGTCGAAAATGGTATTGGGGTTCGAGCCGCCGAGGATTCCCATCGTCACCCCCATAAGGATTGCCATAATCAGTGCAGCGGTTGCCAGTTCAACGGTTGCCGGGATGCGCTTTAGTACCAGCTCCAAAGCCGGTACACGATAGCGGAAGGAGTTGCCAAAATCTCCCTGCACCGCTCCTTTTACAAAGTCGGCAAATTGAACCAGGATGGGGCGGTTAAAGCCCAGCTCTTGACGCAGGCTGTCTATCTCTTCTGGGGAGGCCTGCCGTGATACCATCAAACTGACCGGATCTCCGGTAAGGTGCAGTAATATAAACACAATAAACAGCACTCCCACTAGAAGTGCGAGTGAGTACATTACCCTCGACAAAAGATACCTCAGCATTCATTCCCCCTCAAAAAAGCACGCCTAAACAAGAAAATTGCCGAAAAATTTTCTTGTTTAGAATGCTTAACAAACATAATATTGCGATGCGGCATACATATGCCGCACCGCTCTAAAATTTATATTCCAGCGGCGCTGCCGGAAGCAGCAGTACTGTTATGTAACAGCAGCTATATCACAGCAGCACCCTCAATTACGGTACGCATTTACTACACGCCTAATGCGTCTTAAGCCTACTCGAGGCTTACGCCCTTCAGGTAGTACTGCTCCGACACACGGGGCTCATAATTTTTCACCCGTTCACGGGCAGCTTCAAAGGCCTGGGGTTGATACAGATAGATAAAGGGAGGATCCTCGTTCATGTACTCTAGAATATCGGTGTACACCTCGGCCCGTTCCTCTTGATCAGGGGTAAGCTCGACCTTCTCTACCATATCTACCAGTTTCTGGTCAAACCAAGCTGCATAACTGGCGTCTTTGCCGCCGACTGATCCTTTCAAACGTGGAAAGGCTTCGCCGGTACTTGTAGACCAGCTGTCGCCAAACAGGGGAGGAAGCTCACGCTTAGCTTGGAGTCCCCAAAACTTACCTGACTCCATAAACTCCAGGTCGACTTCAATACCGATTTCTCCCCAATACCCGGCCACTGCCTGCAGTACATCCTCAAAATTGACATAGGTATCGGAAGGTCCGGCCATCTCAATTTCAAATCCATCCTCGTATCCGGCTTCTTCCAGGAGTTCCCTGGCTTTTTCAGGATCATAGGGATACGGCTCTATAGAAGGGTCATACCCAAGGTTTCCAGGTACGACAAATCCGGCGGTCCGCTCGGCTTTCCCGTTAAAAATATTGTCTATGATAGCATCATAGTCAATAGCGTAGCTCATGGCCTGTCGCACCTTCTGGTTTTCTATTGGAGTGTCGACACCGGTGGTCATATTGTTAAAGGTAATGTAATAGACACGATCTTTTGGATAACTGATCAGCTCTACACCCTGCATGCCCTCAACTGCATCAGCCTGCTCAGGGGCAAGACCGCTGATGATATCAATATCGTCGTTCTGCAGAGCAGCAACTCGGGTGGAAGACTCGGTGATCGGACGATAGACAATCTGGTCCACCTTCGGATACTCCGACTGCCAGTAGTTCTCATTGGCTTCCAGCACAATCCGGTCACCCTTATTCCATTCCACAAACTTGAAGGCACCGGTTCCGACGGGCTCCTGCATATACCCCTCTTCTCCAACTTCCTCATGATACTGCTTGGACAGGATGCCCCAGTGTTCGTTCATTTGCAGCAGCATCATCGAGTTCGGTTGTTCCAGCTCCATCCTTACGGTGTACTCGTCAACCTTTTCCATATCCTTCACCGCGAGGAAGTCTTCACGGTAGGTAATCTCACTGCCCTGTCCGCGTTCCCAAGTAAAAACTACGTCATCGGCGGTGAAATCATATCCATTATGAAACTGTACGTCCTCACGCAGCTCGAAGGTATACACAGTTCCGTCGTCGGATACCGTCCAGCTCTCAGCCAGGGCCGGCACAATTTCTCCTTCGTCGTTCAGCCACACTAAAGAATCAAACATACTCCAGGCGACGTTGGATGCCTGACGGGTATCCCCGGTAGCCGGTTCAATGGTATTCGGACTGGCATTTAAGGCCACCCGTAAAACGTCTTCTTCGGCCTCTTCCTGTGCTCCAGCGCCGAAAAGAGATGCATTGAACGCAAGCAATGCAATCAGCACAAAAAGAAATACTTTTCCATGTAATTTACGCATTTTCTCCTCCTTTTCCTTCGGCTGGTAAATTCTGGCAGCCTTATTTCCGGCAGCCCCAACCAAAGATTTCGAAAATAAAAATTACAACACTAAATACTATTACAGTATCTCACACCTTATTTCAGAATGTCAATGAAAACTCAGAATACAAAATAAAATTACCCTACTGTAATGTACTGTTAAATAAGGAATAAACAGTATTGGCACACTTTAGGCTTCGAACCAGTATACAATGAGCATAATTAGTAGTTATTAGACCTCTAACTTATCTATAGGCTTTAGGCTCTAGGCTTGCAACCTCCTTTGTATCCGAGAAATATCCAAGATCCGAAGCAAAGAGGCAGCGGGCCTCGACCTCCG
>JAWLDZ010000017.1:0-25779 GCA_041686355.1 Spirochaetaceae bacterium | reverse complement strand
TAACTTATCTATAGGCTTTAGGCTCTAGGCTTGCAACCTCCTTTGTATCCGAGAAATATCCAAGATCCGAAGCAAAGAGGCAGCGGGCCTCGACCTCCGCCGGGGCCCGCCCAAATCACAGCACACTACAACTTCACGTAAAACTACACGCAAAGCTATTAATGCTGCTGCACTAAAAACCTATTGCGCGCCGAACCAGTTTACCGGTTCATTCGCATGGTTCTGATAAATGTGCTTAATTTCAGTATACTCTTCAAGGCCCGGTTTTCCAAGTTCGCGGCCCTGACCGGACTGTTTGTATCCGCCCCAGGGAGCCTGTACAAAGTAGATGTTAAAGTCGTTAATCCACACCGTTCCAGTGCGCAGTGCGGCGGCTACCCGCTCGGCTCGGTCCTGGTCTTTGGTCCAGACCCCGCCGGAGAGACCATAGATGGTGTCGTTGGCCCATTCCACCGCCTGCTCCTCCGTATCAAAGGACTCAATCGTGATCACCGGTCCAAAGATCTCCTCTTTGGCCAGGCGCATACTGTTTTTTACACCGGTAATAAGGGTCGGCAGAAAGTAATAGCCTCCGTCGTGGGGGGGATTATCCGGGCGGGTGCCGCCCAGCACTATTTCGGCCCCTTCATCTTTGGCGATTTGCATGTACTTCTCTATCTTAGCCCGATGCTCTTCGGAGATCACCGGCCCCATTTCGGTTGAGGGGTCAAAGGCATCGCCCATTTTTATATTAGAAATGCGCTTTTTCAGCGCAGTTACAAACTTATCATGTATAGAAGATTCAACCAGAATTCTCGATCCGGCCGAACATATCTGTCCTGCATGAAAAAAGACACCGTTAAGCGCGAAATCCACTGCCGTATCAAAATCGGCATCCCCGAAAATTATATTGGGATTCTTCCCACCCAACTCAAGGGCCACCTTTTTAACAGTATCACTGGCGGCCTTCAGAATCTTCTTACCGGTTACAATGCCCCCTGTAAAGGAGACCAAGTCTACCCCGGGATTGGTGGTCATCTCGGTTCCAACGGTATTTCCCGGACCCAGCACCAGATTTATAACTCCGGCCGGAATTCCGACCTCCTCGGCCAATTCGGTAATGCGAATGGTGGTAAAGGGTGTTATTTCGCTCGGTTTCATCACGATGGTACATCCGGCAGCCAGGGCCGGTGCAATTTTCCATGAAGCCTGCAGCAAGGGGTAATTCCACGGAGAAATTTGGGCTGCTACGCCAACCGGCTCTCGTACTACCCGGCTGGTGGTGTTGGGAACCGGAGATTGAATAATCTCGCCGCCCTCTTTATCCGCCAACTGTCCAAAATAGCGAAAGATTCCCGCAATATCATCCATGTCCCAACGGCTCTCTTCTACCGTTTTGCCGGTATCAAGACTCTCCATCTGGGCCAGTTCTTCGCGGTTCTCTTCTACTTTGTCAGCTAATTTTTCAACTAATCTACCCCGTTCTGCAGCGGGAGTTTTAGGCCAATCGCCTTTGTCGAATGCCCGTCTGGCAGCTTCAACCGCCAACTTCACATCCTCGGCATTGCCCTCGGTTACTTTTGTTATTACTTCGCCTGTACAGGGATATAAAATCTCCCGGTACTCTCCGGAAACTGAGTCGACCCACTTTCCGTCAATATACATCTGTTTTTTTCCATTATAATTTAAGCTACCTGTCATACGTTCCTCCATAATTATCCGGGTACATAAAAATTCGAGTAATTCTGGCTTTCTCAACTACCATAGGGAACCTCCGGATACGGTAATATCCTGCCCGTTGATTCCATAAGCTTCTTCGCGGCACAAGTAAGCCGCCAGAGCTCCAATTTCCTTAGGCTGAATCAACCGTTTCTGGGGATTGCTGGCCGCTTCCTGGGAAATCAGATCCTCACCCTTCATGTGCATCTGCTTCTCGGCAATATCCGTAATCCAATCACGGCCAAAGTCGGTTTCGACCCATCCCGGACAAATTGCATTTGCAGTTACACCCCCCTCGGCACCCTCCTGGGCCATCGCACGGGTCAAACCCAATACAGCTGCCTTGGATGCACAGTAGGCCGGCGACATCGGGGCGCCCACATTACCGGCGGTTGATGAAATCGAAATAATCCGACCCCATTTACGCTCCATCATGCCCTTGAGTACCAGCTTCGACATACGGAAGGGTCCGTTCGCATTTACTTCCATCACCTTCATCCACAAACTCTCCGGATGATCAACCACACCATGTTCAGCGGTAATACCAGCGGCATTTGCCAGGATATCCACCTTCCCGAAGGCCTTGACGGTTTCATTGTAGAAATTCTCACAAGATTCTGTAGAAGTTACATCCAACTCAACGGCAAGTGCTTTTACTCCGAAGGCCTCAAGCTCACCCTTGGTGCGCTCCATCTCTTCCATACCCGGCATATTGACCAGCTCGCCATCGGCTTTGGTCTCCTTGCGGTTCGACAATAACGAGCCGATAGCGACGTTCGCACCGGCCTTCGCAAATTCGAGAGCCATAGCTCTTCCCATTCCTGACGCACCGCCGGTTACCATGGCCACACGTCCCTCAAGATTACGATCACTCATACATGATCCTCCTCTGCGTTAAATAAGTTATACATATAAATGTTATTAAAACTTTTAAATAATATTGCAACTAATTAGTTAGATATATAAGGATATCTAAAAAATATAGAATTGCCAAATCAGCTAAGCGCTACTATAGCATATTCCAAAAAAGCTGTAAATACCTACAATAACTATACATAGAAAAATTATTTTTTCGGGCTTACAGAATAATTCAAAAAAATTGAAAAGATGGACCTTATTAATTGTTATTTTACTTCCTTTTCTAATATTTACACTTGAAAGTATTACTCAGATACATTATACTTACTTAATCTTTAAGCAGCACTATAATTTTTTGCTGTACCGTAATTTACAATAGGAGGAAGAAGGAAATGAGAATTTCAACTAAAGTTTTAACACTTTTTTTTATCGTTGCAGTGCTTTCTACTGGAACAATTTTTGCAGGAGGCCAGCAGGAGGCTGCACCGTCGGACCAAAGCTCTGAACAAAGCGGAGACACAAGCACCCCAATCCAGGATAAAGACCAGGAAGTGGACTTTGTAGAGGTACAGTGGTCGGATATCGCTTCTACCACCGCCGCTACCCGCATCGTGCTGGAAGCAGCCGGTTACGAGACCAACAGCAGTATAGTATCAGTACCTATCGCTTTTCAGTCACTCACCTCGGGTGATGTAGACGTGTTTCTTGGCGATTGGGAGCCCTCTATGAAATCCTACACTGAGGATCTGCTGGCCGAAGGGAAAATAGTAGACCATGCGGTCAACCTGACAGGTGCAAAGTACACCCTGGCAGTCCCTTCCTACGTAGCCGAGGGCGGAATTGAAAGTTTTAGCGATATCGCCGACTACGGCGAGGAGCTGGACTACAAGATATATGGAATCGAACCCGGCAACGACGGAAACATGCTGATTCAAAGCATGATCGACGAGGACGCCTTTGGATTGGGCGATTTCGAACTGGTTGCATCCAGCGAAGCCGGCATGTTGGCCCAGGTGCGCGCCATGCGTCCGAAGGAAGAGTGGATTGTTTTTCTCGGTTGGGAACCCCATCCGATGAACACCGTTTTTGACCTGACCTACCTTGAGGGCGGCGACGACTACTTTGGCCCTAACTACGGCGAGGCCACCGTACACACTATTGTCCGTCCCGGTTATGCGGAAGAAAACCCGAACCTCGGTCGGTTCTTCAGTAACCTTGAGTTCACCCTGGCGATGGAAAACGAAATCATGAAGGATATTGCAGATGGTATGCAGGCCCGTCCGGCTGCTGAAAAGTGGCTTAAAGCAAACCCGGGAATCATGGACAGCTGGTTTGAAGGCGTCAAAACTCCCGATGGAAAAGATGCTCTTCCAGTAGTCAAACAGAACCTCGGGGTAGAATAAGCACCCCGGCTGTAGCACACTTTAAATATGCGCCCGAGCGATTAATCACCGCCCGGGCGTTTTTTTTATTTTTCGAACTATTTCTCACTCTTTCTCTAACTGAAGGAGATGCACGGCAAAACCGGCGATCTCATCCTGCAGGAAAAGCGCCTTCACCCGGCCGTCCTTCTGCACCGCGTTCTGATGGTCCAGGACGAAGCCCTTGCGCTCCAGAAAAGCCGCCGCCCGGGTGATATTGGCAGTGCCGATTGCAATGTGGCCGTCGTTACCGCGACCCGGCACCTTCATTAGCTCTACCGCACCACCGACCATCATCGATTTCTCACTCTCCCCCAGTTTTCCCGGAAAAAAGGTAGAGAAAAGAGCCGCCGCCCGTTTGGCCGCTGCTTCGTCACCGGTGTTTATTCCTATATGCTGCAGCGAAAAGCCCAGCATAGAGACCACTGCCTCGCGGGAGAGCCTAGTCACTTCTTCAAACCGCTCCTCGGCAATAAACTCGGGCTTTACCATCCAGCTGCCGCCAATTGCCAGAACCTTGGAGAAACCAAGGTAGTCATGCATATTCGACGTCTTGATGCCGCCGGTAGGAATAAAATGCAGGTTGTTGTATGGCGCCGACATAGACTTGAGCATTGCCAGGCCACCTGAAGCCTCCGCCGGAAAAAACTTCAGCACCTCCAGCCCCTTGTACAGCCCCTGCTCAATCTGGGACGGAGAGTTCACCCCCGGGGTAACCGGCACCCCGTGCTCCAGACAGTAGTCGACTACCGGCTCGTTAAAGCCCGGGGACACAATGAACTTAGCCCCCGCTTTTATCGCCTTTTCAGCCTGCTCGGGCGTTATTACGGTGCCCGCCCCTACCAAAAGGTCCGGCAGCTCACCGGTCAGCCGTTTAATCGACTCCTCCGCAGCGGCGGTGCGAAAGGTAATTTCAGCCACCGGCAGATCGCCGGCCAACAGAGCCTCACCCAGCGGCAAAGCGTGGCTTGGAGTATCTATCTTTACCACCGGAACAATCCCAAGCGAATGTATTTTCTGTAGAATCGAATGCATCTTATCCCCCTTGTAACAATCTACTCGTAAGTACTACTAATATATCAGTGTTTCCGTAGATCGTATACCCCTTTGCTGCAGCCGGGAGTTTGAAATCATTTACAATGAGTCTTATACTCATGGTATGATAGAAACAATTACAAATTATACATTTTTAGGGAACCCGGCTACCGCTTACCTCAAGGCCGGACTGCTCTTGATAGGGGGAGTCCTGCTGATTGCGCTCCTGCGGAACACTTTGGGGCGCAAGCTTCGTCGCAAAAGTGAAGCACCCGAGACCGGGGGGCGCTGGTGGGTAGCTCATATCAGTTTTCGCAGGGTGCTTGTACCCCTGCTCTATATTGGAGCAGTGTGGATTGCCATCTCCGGCCTTGCTCTGGGAGATACCACCACCCGCATACTACGGGGGATAATTGCGGCGGTTGGAGCCGTAATCGCGGTTCGGGCAATTCTGTTCATGCTGGATGCAACCTTACAGAAATATGCCCAGAGAACCGGGCGAGTGGAGGACGAGAAACGGGCCAAGCCGCTGTTATCTCTCATCTCCTTCGTGCTGTGGGTGGTTGCCTTCATTTTTCTCCTGGACAACTTCGGCTTCAATATTTCCACCCTGGTCGCCGGTATTGGTGTCTCCGGTATTGCCATTGCAATTGCCGCCCAGGGAATTTTGGGAGACCTGTTCAACTACTTCGTCATCTTTTTCGACCGCCCCTTTGAACTGGGCGATTTTATCATCTTTGGCGACAAGCTGGGGAGCATAGAGAAAATCGGCATCAAAACCGTCCGCATCAGAGCGCTGTCAGGGGAGCAGCTGATTGTTTCGAACACAGACCTGGTCAATGCCCGGGTCCACAATTACAAGCGAATGGAGCAGCGGCGGGTAGTGTTCCGAATCGGAGTCACCTACCAGACCCCCCTTGAACAGCTGAAGGCTATTCCGGAAATGATTCGCGGCTTCATTGAGTCAAACGAGCTGGCACGGTTTGACCGCTCCCACTTCCAGGGCTATGGCGATTTCGCATTAGCCTTTGAAACGGTGTATTATGTGCTCACCCCTGACTACGCGGTGTATATGGATGTCCAACAGGAGATCAACCTGAAAATCTATGAAGCCTTCGCCGCCAAGGGAATTGATTTTGCCTATCCTACCCAGACTCTTTACATCGAAACCCCTGGAAAGGAACCCGAAACCGACAAAATAGGATTCTCGGATTCACGCAGTCCGGAATAGCTGCGGATTGGGAGGAGGCGTTATGTTTACAGCTCAGGAGTCTCTGGCAGTTATACAGCCGGAAGAGGTAAAGCGTCTGATTGTCTTCGGCGATCTGCACGGCGATCTCAATGCCCTGCGCAACGGTATGGCCCTGCGCGGGCCGCAGGATCTTTTAATCTTCCTCGGCGATTATGCGGATCGGGGGCCGGCGGGTGTTGAAGTAATTGAGGGCATTCAGGAGCTCCGGTCGCGAATTCCGAATAAGGTGATAGCCCTAATGGGCAATCACGAGGATTACACCGAAGACGGAGAGCCCACCTTCAGCCCCTGTACCCTGATTGACGAGGCCATCCGCAAGCGGGGCAGCTGGGATCTGTTTTTTCCCGAGTTTAAAAGCTTCACCGATCAGCTTTTTCTGTCGGCCCTGCTGCCCGGCCAGGTGCTGTTCGTACACGGGGGCATCAATTCACGCATCAATTCGACGGAGGACCTGCGCTTTCCCGGCCCGGCACTGCGACGGGAGCTGCTGTGGAACGATCCCTATCCTCAGGGCGGCGAGGCTCCCAGCATGCGCGGGGCCGGAAGCATGTTCGGCCCGGATATCAGCCGCAGCACCCTTGAACGGCTGGGGGCAGCCTGCTTAATCCGCAGCCACGAACCGCGCAAAGCCCTACAGGGACCGTATATAGAGCATGAGGGGCGGGTAATTACCACCAGCTCCACAGCTATCTATGACGGACGGCCCTTTGTACTGGTTCTGGAGCTGGAGAATTTTCCTGCAACCGAAAAGGCCTTTCAAGAGGCGGCGGTATTCCTTGATTAGAATGGATAAATCGCCCATTCAACCCCACAACATCCTGCTTGCCCCGATGGCTGAAATCTCCCACGGCGGCTTCCGCCGCCTCTGTGATGAGTTCGGCGGCTATGACTGGTATTTTACCGAAATGCTGTCCGCCGCCGGTGTGGTCAGTACCTCGCGCTACACCTCCTGGTATTTCGACTTCGGCCCCTCCCCCGAGAAAACCTTCGTACAGCTGGCCGGAAACAATCCGGAGCTGTTTTATCGGGCTGCCGAGAAAATCTTAACCGCAGATATTGCAGGCATCGACATAAACATGGGTTGTTCGGTACATCACATCCGCAGCCGCGGCTGGGGAGTGGAGCTGATGAACCGCCCTGAGACCGCCCTTGAGATTGTGCGGCTGCTCAAGCCCCTGACCGGCAGCCGCCCGCTTTCGGTGAAACTGCGTATTGGAAAAGAGGAGAACCCGAAGGAGCTGCTGAGCTTCTGTAACTCGCTGGTCGAAGCCGGGGTTGCCTTTATTACCCTTAACCCCCGAACCAGCAAGACCAACCGCAACCGTCCCGGAGACTGGAAGTATGTTGGACTGCTGCGGCGGGAACTGCCGATTCCGGTTATCGGGAACGGGGAGATAAGCGGCCGCAAATCGTACCTTTACCGGCAGGAGACCGCCGGCGGGGGACCTGTGATGATCGGACGGGGAGCAGTTCAGAGACCGTGGATAGCCGCTGCGCTCAAAACCCAAGATCCACGTCCGGCAATAAGAAACGGGCAGGTGGATCTGCAGGCTGTAATAGAGAGGTTTTTGGATCTGCTGGTCGAGCATCAGCCGGAGGATTTTCATATATCCCGGGGGCGGCGCTTTTTTTTCTACTTCTGCGATAACTTCAAATTCGGCCACCGGCTGAAAATGGACATCCAGAACGCCCCCGATCTGCCGACTATTCGCTCCCTGGCCCTGGACTACCTTAGCCGCAACCCCGCGGAGCGCTACAAACCTTTATACCAGGATTGACGTCGCGAACAAAGGGTCCTACTATTATTGGCATGGAAAAGCGAGTTGACTTTAAGCCTAAAAGGAGTTTACGAACCGCTCGGCTGCTGATAGCGCTAATCGGCGCCTTTCTCGTGTTCGGAGTAATCATGTTTATCTGGACAGACCCCAGGTTCGGTTTGACCATGGCTGGTATTTCGGCGGTGATGATGGGGGTAATTCTTATAGAAACCGCCCGCATCGGCTGGCTCTATTCACTTGACCCCAGCGGCATTTACATTAAAAGGACCTTTAAGCGCTACCACCTGGCCGCTGAACTTATCTCCGAGGTAAAACTGATCGACTGGAAACATGCCAAGCGGGTAGTCGACGAGGCTCAGCTCGGACTTGCCGGTTCCACAGCCGCCACCCAGGGGAGCAATGTGAAGGGCAGTGTTAAAACGCAGATAGAGATAGGCCGGTTGATCGGCTTTAGCTCGATTCCCTTCAACGTCTCCCAAAAACGCTTTAGCAAACCCGGTAACATAAACGATGCAGCTGCTCACAGTCAGGCAAAGTTTATTCTGGTACACCGCACAGACGGGCGCCGTTATCTGCTCAGCCCGCAGGATACCGCCGGTTTTCTTAAAACCTGCCGCAAGTTCGGAATCGGAAAAAAATAGGAATCCCAACCGCACCAGAACGCCGATTTATCTGATAGATTCATTGACTGCCCGTATTTCTACAGGTCGGCCTGGGCATACATTTCTGGGATATATCCCTGGTATCGTCCATGCCGTCTGGATAATTGCCACGAGATAGAACGTTTGTTAAATTGTTTATCCCTTTACATATGGGGAATTTGGGGGAGGGCATTGAAATGTTCATCACGGCTGAATAGGTATAGATTATGTTGAATCGTGATAGCTGCGATCCATATGTCATTAGTCGGTATTGGGGTCCCCGCTTCCCGGAGCTGGCGGAAAAGTTGCGCATAACTTCGCGTGGTCTCCATTGTGGGCATGAGTATCTCCACACGCTCTCGTTGGAGAAACTGTTCGAAAACCCGCTCGTTTTCTTTTCCCTTTTTCCCAACTGCAAAACCTGCCCGTAATTCAGCTATAACTACAAAGGGGACACAAATTCTTGTAGCCCTGCGAAAAACTTTGACCGCCTCGGGCACTGCATCTACAAAATCTCTGTATCGGTTCGTATCGATTGCAATATCTACCGCCATAGGTCCTGCTCAATAGTATCCTGTTCGCTGAGGGCCTGATCGAACTCTTCATCCTGCTGCCATGTCCCGATAAGATCATCGAGGTTGTTATGCTCTTGTTCCTCATCCATACCAATACCTCTCTTAATGGCATCTACTATAGCCTGATTCAAGCTTACGTCGCGTCGTCGCGCCCATTCACGTAATGCTCGGTCTAAAGCACTGGGAATATTCCTCACAGTATATTGTTGCAATGCATTCTCCTTTTGCCTACAATGAATACATAGAATGCCTACATATTTAAGTGTAGTAAAAATGCATCGGCCGGTCAAGACAAAACTTTTCGGTGCAGCAATTTTAATCTTGGATAGTGCATTGCACTATCCAAGATTAAAATGCCTCCAACCATTTAGATACACAAATTTTTGCTAAGAAAATGAAGCAAATTTAGAATTGCTGTTTTCGGTGAAACAGTATTAGAGGTGGAGGTTATATACACAACTGACGTATGGCCCCGGTTGCACGCTGTGGGTGCTCGGTCATCTAACTTGGTACACAAATGGAATCCTCTAACCCGCAGCACATCCGAGGTAAATACGCCGCGTTAGTCAGGTCCGCTGACTCCTTGACTAGAGATTCATCCAAGGAAAATTTTTTGAAGCACGATTTGCCCTGCATGCGATTTTTCAGGGTACCCAGGAAAGATTTTTACTATTTAGTTGACGTTGCAGTTCTATTAAAGTATATTTATATCGATATAAATTAATCTTTTAGTATGACTTTATTGGAGGCTGTCATGAAAAATACATCAATTTTAATTGCGTTAAGCGTGTTTACCCTAGCCCTGGGTGCGGTACTCAATCTCTCTACTATTGCTTTCGTTCCGGGTTCCATCGGTGTTGCCCTCGGAGTAACCCTTCTCAAAGCCGGAAAGCGGGGCAGCGGAGAGACTTGCTTGAAATAGTTCGGGTTGGATCAGTTATATTCCCAGGAGCTGGGGTATTTGCTTCAGGTGTCGAATATGATAATCAATATACTGACCGTACTCTCCGGCATCAGCCTGGGCGGGGTTGTACCAGCAGGTCTTGAGGCCGTACTGTTTTCCGCCCATAATATCTGAGACCAGGTTATCCCCGATAATCAGGACCGATTCGGGGGCGGGATTACCCAAGCGCTCCAGGGTTCGCTCAAACATAAGGGGGTCCGGCTTTTTAGCCCCCAGCTCATCGGAGATAAAAATATCTTCAAAGAACTCTTCCAGTTCGGTTACGCCGATCCGCTGACGCTGGGTATCTTTAAAGCCGTTGGTAATAATCGCCTTTCTGATCTCCGGGAAGCCGTGCAGATACTCAAGCAGTTCACGGGCTCCCGCCTCCAGCTGCTTGGATTGGGAGAAGTAGTGCAGGTAGGTTTCGCTAAACTGTGCCGCCGGGATGTCTGTGACAATTCCCCCCTTTTCAAGCAGTAGCTCAAAACGGCGGAGCCGCAGCTCGGCGGAGCTTATTTCTCCGGTTTCAATCAAACGCCACAGTTTGCGGTTCTCCCGGCGGTAGATCTCGAACAGCTGCGGCTCAGGGGATATTCCGTATTCTTCCAGGGCCCCTTTAAGGCCGTGCTCCTCGGAGGCGTCATAACTTATAAGGGTGTCGTCAAAATCAAACAGCAGAATATCCATATGTACTTACTCCCTCTTCCAGTTGTGTTCCGCCGTTATCCGGCGGATGGCGGCAGTTGTTTCTTCCATGCTCACTTGCCCCAGGAGGGGCAGCTGCAGCGCTCTCTCCTGGGAGGTAATCACCGGAAAGCGGTAAAACTCGTTATAATGCTTCGGCTCACCCTTCTCAGCGGCAAATGCAGCAATAAACTCCTGATGCCGCTGCAGCCGGGCACTGGTATACTCGTTCAGCATCTCTACTTCACCGAGCATCCGTTCCTGCGCATGGTCTATAAAGGCCGGCTCTAATTCTATTCCGATGGAGTTCCGCCCGCCGGCCATAGCCGCCAGCAGGGTGGTGCCCGTACCGGCAAAGGGGTCCAGCACCACATCCTCCTGTACAGAATACATATGGATCAGTCGATAGGCAAGCTCAAAGGGAAAGGCCCCGCTGCGTGCCCGGGGGCCCTTATGCAGCTGTCGGCTGCCCTTGAAATCCCACACATCCGAAAACCACCGGTTCCGCTCTTCCCACAAGAGCGCACTGCGGCGGCGGTGCTGCCGGGCGGCCTCGGTTTGAAAAGAGCGCTTACCGCCCTTGCGGAATATCAATACGTACTCGTGTTCAAGGGTTACATAGGCTCCGGCGGGGAGCATTCCCGAGCCCATGAATTTGTTGGGAGCGTTGGTCTGCTTGCGCCACAGTATGAGGGGCAGCATGGAGAGGCCCAAGGACTGGAGGGAAGAGATTATCCGGCTGTGATTGCCGTACAGGCGAAACTCACCATTGAGGCTGCGGGCCGCATCTCCAATATTCACGCAGATAAAGCCCCCCTCCGTGAGTACTCTGGCACACTCCCGCCAGGTGAGGTCTAACTGGCGGTGCATCGCCTCCCACGCCTGCAGGCCCTCCTTCCGTTCCAGTGCTGCTGCAATTTCAGCGTCTTGTGCTGAAAATTGCTCGTCCCACATGGCGATCATCGGGTAGGGGGGCGAGGTTACAATCAGGTCGACCGACTTGTCATCGATATTTTTCATTCGCCGTGAATCGGCACAGTACAGCTGGTGAATACTCTGCATGGCAGAGAGTCTATACTGCATGCTGTAATCCGGCAAGTATTGCTCATTTGATTTTAGCCACCTTATTTATTACGTTCTATACAGCATAGAAATAATAGAACATTGAAATAAAAGGGAGAAACAGTATGCAACACATAGTTATTACCGGAGCAAGTACCGGAATAGGGGCTGCGACAGCACGCGACCTGGCCCCGGGAAATACCATTTTCGTGCATTATCACCGCAGTAAAAGTGAGGCCGAGGCGGTAGCGAAGGATGTGGAAGCGGCCGGTGGTACGCCAATCCTTATTCAGGCCGACCTGGCCACCGATGCCGGCTGCGGTAAGCTGGCCGACGAGGTAAAGGCCCGCACCGATACCCTGGATGTGCTGGTCAACAACGCCGGAGACCTGCTGGATCGGCACTCCCTGGAAGAGACTACCTGGGATATCGCCACCCGTACCTTCGAGCTCAATGTGTTCTCGGTGATGCGGGTTACCGCCCTGCTCCTTCCCTTACTCAAAAAGGCGGAGAAGGCCAATATAATCAACATTTCTTCAGTAGCCGCCCGCAACGGCTCTCCGACCGCAATCACCTACGCCTCGGCCAAGGGGGCGGTAGACACCTATACCCGTGGCGCGGCCAAGGGGCTGGCTCCCGATATCCGGGTAAACGCAATCGCCCCGGGAATTATCCTGACCCCCTTTCACGACAAGGCCACCCCGAAGGATCAGTTAGAAAAATTTATGAAAGCAACCCCCGTGGGCTATGCCGGAGAGCCGGAGGAAATCGCCCGGGCTATCCGCTTTGTTCTTGAAACGCCCTTTATGACCGGTGAGACAATCGATATCAACGGCGGCATGAACATGCGCTAAGCCGGCTGGGCCTATCTGTTGCCGGCTGCGTCGAGCAGCCGATAATAGAGGCGGTTTAAGCCGTTTTTGCG
Source organism: Spirochaetaceae bacterium (assembly GCA_041686355.1). GTDB lineage: Bacteria > Spirochaetota > Spirochaetia > DSM-16054 > Sediminispirochaetaceae > DSBN01. Next base: position 12,904 of record JAWLDZ010000017.1, on the reverse strand, counting down.
TTCAAAGGAGGGCACCATGCCCTGGGGAAGGTAGTTGTGAAACTGGGGTTTGACGCCGCGGATATCCTCGATGCTGCCGCCCTGGTACACCTCGGCAAAGACCGCCAGCACCCCCTGCAGCACCTGGGAATCGCTATTGACCCGTATATAGGTTGCGTTACCGGGACCGTTCATAAAGAGGTAGCGCACCGTAATCGAACACTCCTCGAATAGATTGCCCGCCTCGATCTCTTCTTCCGAAAAGGGAAGCTGGGAGCGGCCAAAATTAATAAGATACTCCATAATCTCGAAGGAGCTTTTCAGGTCGTCCAGCAGATAGATAAACTGCTTTTGCCGTTCCCGTGGATGTAGGTGCGAAATTGTTCCCGGTAGTCGTTCCATAGGCTATCGCGCCATATTATATAACGGCTTTCTTAATATTGAAAAGAATTTTTACAAAGATGCGATAGTACTCGGTAGAACAATAGCACAAGCCCCTTTTTTTGGGTACACTATCCTTATGCAAAGCAATACATCACAAACAAATGGACGTCCGGTAGCAAGCCGAACGATAGAGATGGAAAGTTACGAATCGGGTCCCGGCCGCATTGTTACCGAAGGCCTTCTGCGGGACGATCGTCATATACAGTTCAACGGCTTTAACGGCGAAGCCCAGCCCACCGGGCGCTTCCACAGCATCAAGGCCAGCCTCGTAATTGATGTGGAGAGCATGCGAATCGAGCAGATCGATGTCGAGCTGCAGGATGTTCCCCATGCCGAATGCCGGGAGCTGCGCAGCCGGTACTCCCAGCTGCAGGGGCTGCATATCGAATCGGGCTTTACCCGGGCGGTACTGCAGCTGCTGGGGGGCAATAAGGGTTGTGCCCACCTGACTCATTTGATTATCACCATGGGACCGGCGATTGTACAGGCCGCCTTTACCTATCAGACCCGCTCCGAGACCGCGGTAATTCCCAGCCGGGAACAGGTGCATAACTACTTTATCGACAGCTGTCATATCTGGCGGGCCGGCGGCAAGTACGCCCTGCAGCACGGGTAGAAGGGGCAGCACCGGATGGCACCATTAATAGTAACGGATTTTGACGGGGTGGTATGCGACAGCGTGCTCGAGTGTCTGCTGGCAGCGCATAACGCCTGGGAACAGCTGCAGAGCGGGCCCGATTCCCATCGGATTTTTGATCTTGGGGCTATCCCGAGCCAACGGCAAGGCCGTTTCCGAGGGCTGCGACCGTACCTGCGGGGGGCCGAGGACTTTATCCCCCTGTTTCTGGCGGTGGAGCGGGAGTTGGAGGTGAGCTCCCAGCGCGATTTTGACCTGCTCCGTCGCCGCCTCCACGATCAGCTGCCGGTGTATCAGCAGGCCTTTTACACCGAACGGGATTATCTGCGCCGGAAGCACCGCGAGCTCTGGCTGGAGCTAAACCCCCTGTTTTCACCGATCGACCGGGCGCTGGGCAGTCGGACCTCTTTTGAGGATCTGCACATTCTTACCACCAAACGGCAGGCGGATGTGGAGGACATCCTCGGGTTTCACGGCATAGACTTTCCCTCCTGGCAGATTCACTCGGTAAAGTCGGACGGAAAAATGGAGCGGCTTCAGGCTATTATGAAGGCGAGCGGGGCAGCACCGGCCCGCACCCTGTATGTGGAAGACCAGATCGATTATCTGATTTCCGCCGCGCCTCTGGGCGTAGAGCTGCTGCTGGCCGAATGGGGATATGTGTCCGAAGAACAGCGCAGCGCCGCTGTAGAAAAACAGATTTCCCTGCTGAGCCGGGAGGAGTTTGCCGAACTGCTGCTGAACTAAGCAGGCGCGGGGTGAGCAAGAGCATCAATCCAAGTACAACCTTATTGAGTGCCCCTTTCCTGCCGAAGGGGCCGTGTAAAACGGTCCTTCGGGAAAGGGTGCTGCACAGCTTTCTTCATAAAAACCATAAAAAACCGCCCCCCGAGTACGAGGAGCGGTGAACAGGAAAAGAGAACGTAATTAGAATGCCAAGAGTCCGATACTGGAGAGGAAAATCACAAAGATGAAAATGGGGATGATGTAGCGCACCAGGAAGAACCAGGTGTTGGCTATGCCCCGTACAGATTCCAGTTTACCGTCGTTGGTAATTTCATCGGTGGCGCCTTTCTTTTTCCAGAACCAGCCGACTGCGATTGAAGCACCCAGGGTACCCAAGGGCAAGCTGATGTTGCTGCCGAAGTAGTCGAAGAGGCCGAAAATGTTCTGACCAAAGATGGTGAAGCTGCCCCAGATACCGAAGCTGAAGGATACTGCAATTCCCAGTACGAAGGAGATACCGCCGACCAAAAGGGCTGCTTTCGGACGGGCCATGCCCTTCTTCTCGATGATGTAGGCTACCGGCATTTCCAGGATCGAGATGGAACTGGTGAGGGCCGCGACAAATACGAGCACAAAGAAGATAAATGAGAATATCGCACCTAAAGGCATCTGGCTGAAGATTGCCGGGAGGGTGATGAACAGCAGGCCTACGCCCTGTCCGGGCTCCATGCCAAAGGCAAAGATAGCCGGGAAGATCATCAATCCGGCGATCAGAGCGATCGCGGTATCGGTAATGCTTACCTGCAGTGCGGTTTTTGCAAGGTTGTCCTGACGCTTCAGATAACTGGCGTAGGTTACCATGCCCGACATACCGACACTCAGTGAAAAGAACACCTGACCGAGGGCCGCAACAATAACACTGAGGTTGATTGCGGAGAAGTCCGGTTTGAGGTACCAGCCGACACCGGCTAAAGCGCCGGGCAGGGTCATAGCACGAACTACCAGAATCAGCATCATAACGAACAGCGCCGGCATGAGGATTTTGGCCCATTTTTCAATTCCGTGCTCAATACCGCTGGCGATGATGTACACCGTAGCTCCCATAAACAGGAAGTGGTAAATAAGCGGGACGATCGGGTTACCAATAAAGTTCCCGAAAAAACCGCCCATTTCGTCCGGTGCAAGTTTGAACAGACCGGTGAAGGAACTGATTGCATAGTGAATCGTCCAACCGCCGACTACCGAAAAGTAAGACAGGAAGATAAAGGCTGTAAAGAAGCCTAAATATCCGACCCAGACCATTTTTGGACTGATTTTTCGATAGCTGTCAACTGCATTCGCCTTCCCGCTTCTTCCAACCGTAAACTCTACCAGCAAGAGACTTACTCCGACAACGATCATGATAAGCAGGTAGACCAGTACAAAGGCACCTCCGCCGCTGGTTCCCGTCATGTAAGGGAAACGCCACAGGTTTCCAAGGCCGACTGCCGAACCCGCAGTGGCAAGTACAAAGCCGATGTTAGAGGTAAAATTACCCCGATTCGACCCGTCCATTTGTGTATCCGCCATAGAACACTCCTTATAATTAAGTTCTATATAATATCACTGCCCTGTAAAGGGCAGTGTTTATTCCGCGTTTATTTTTGCGACCAGCTCTTTGAACTCATCTACGCTGATATCGCGTTTCAGTTTGATCGACAGCTTCTTTACTTCCTGCAGCAGATCGCCCTCCTTCTCTTCGGGCACCGACAGGTCGTTGTCCTTGAGCCACTTCTTCAGGTTGTCCTTGCCGCTCTTTTTACCCAGATAGATTTCTGGTTCCTGCTGACCGGTCATGGTCCACATATACGGCAGCATCGCCAGGGGCTCGCTGTCCTTGGCGTTCAGCCACAGGCTGGAGGGCATGCCGGTTTCCCAGCCGAAGATTCGGTCGCCGACGACCGCACGGTTAGCCTGGCACTTGAAGTTCGAGAGGTCCTCCACCATTTGGGAGAGCTCTTTCAGTTTCGGGGTGTTGATGCCGGTGTCGATCCCGTACAGCGCTTCAAGACCCATGGCAACCGATTCAAGTCCGGCTCCACCGGCCCGCTCACCGATACCGTTTACCGAAACGTGGCAGACTGAAGCTCCGGCGGCCAGTCCGGCGATAGTGGTTGCCGCGCCCATGGCAAAGTCATCGTGAAAGTGCACCTCTATGGGCTGGGAGAAACGCTCGCGCATCTTCTTCACCCGATAGGCGGCTCCCTCGGGAGAGAAGGCGCCGAAGGTGTCCACCAGGGCTACCGCGTCCATATGGCCGCCCTCTTCGATGGCCTGCAGGCTGTCCAGCAGAAAATCGATGCCCGCCCGGGAGCTGTCCGCCGGGAAAAAGGTTACATACAGTCCCAGCTCGTGGGCGGCGGTGGTTGCCTCGATAGCGGCCTCAATGGCCTTTTCGGCGGTCCACTTTTTGCCGAACTTGAGCAGGTGCTCGCTGCCGGGTACCTCCGCCAGCACTCCGTCGACTCCGCAGGCCTTTGCCAGCTCCATATCCTTTACCATATTCCGGACAAAGCAGAAGGTTTTGGGCCCCAGATTCAGCTCGACGATCTCTTTGATCGCATCGGCATCTTCCTGGGAGACCGCCGGTGTGCCCGCTTCAATCCGGTGCACCCCAACCTCGGCCAGTTTCTTGGCAATCTTTACTTTATCCTGACGGGTAAAGATAACCCCCGGCTGCTGCTCGCCGTCGCGCAGGGTGGTATCCAGTATTTCCACTTTCTCGGGAAAGTTGAATTGAGAAGTAACATTATCGGCGTAGTTTGACGGGCTAACCCACCATTTGCCTTTTTCCATAAAACCCATATAAAAGTCCTCCGTTTAAAATTCTATTAAGAGAATAGCCGTATCCGGCTATTTTCGTCGTTTCGCTTGTCGCTATGCGGCATCCGAGACTATTACTATTAGACAATAATATACTAACCTTGTCAAACATATTTTCAATGTTTATAAATAATTTTCAGAAGTATGATAAATTGATTGACAATGTTAGGATAACATGTATATCATTAATACGCAAATGTAAACGCACACATATTTCGAATTGTTTATTTTGTTGATTTGTTATTTTATTGAATTAAAGGAGCACACATATGGCACTAGGACCACTACATAATCCCGCGCAAGGGAAGTTACGGGTAGTTGGATTCATCTCCGGTTCGGGAAAAACCCTTTGGCAGGCCTTAGAGCTTCAGAAGCAGCTGGAGCAGACCTGGGAGGGCAGTCCCTTCGAAGTGGTGGGGGTTTTCTCCAGCGATCCGGAGGCAAAGGGAGTGGCGACCGCCGCCGAATACGGCATTCCCTGTGCTTCCATCGATATCCGGGCCTACTATAAGGAGCGCGGGGCCAAGCTTAAAGACCGGGAGGTGCGCAAGGAGTATGACCGCGAGGCGGCGACCCTCATTTCCGAGTTCCGTCCCGGGCTGGTGATGCTGGCGGGCTACGTATGGGCTACCACCGAGGTGCTGCTGAATAAATATATGTTTATCAATGTCCATCCCGCGGATCTAACCAACCAGAAGAACGGTGAGCGTCTGTACGCCGGGCCGAACGGGGTCGGCGATGCCCTGGCCGCCGGCGAGCCCTATCTGCGCTCCTCCAGCCATATTGCGACCGCCGAGCTCGACGGGGGACCTCTGTTGATGATTTCCCCGAAAATTCCGGTGGATTATGAGAAGGCCAAGGAATACGACGAGAAAGAGTTTATGAAGTACTACCTGCGGCTGGTAAACGCCCAGTCCCGGGAGATCGGCTCGCGCACCATCTACGAAATTGCAATGGGAAACTTCAGCCGCGACAACTCCGGACGGGTGTTCTATCGCAACCAGACCGCTCCCCTCGGCATTTCCATAGACAGCTGGGAGAAGAACAAGCCCCTCTATGCCCGTGACAGCTCTGCACTTCTGCAGCCAAAGAGCGTTGCGGTAATCGGCGCCTCCGCCCGCGGCGGCATCGGTCATGCGATAGTAAAGAATATCGAGGCGGTGGACTTTGGCGGACGGGCGGTTGCGGTAAACCGGGGCGGTGAGACCGTGTCTAAAACCCCCGGTTACAGCTCGGTGCTGGATGTGCCCGAGGAGGTGGACCTGGCCGTGATTACGGTCCCTTCAAAGTTTGTACTGCAGGTGGCTGAGGAGTGCGGACAGAAGGGGGTAAAAGCCATTGTCTGTATTTCAGCCGGCTTCAGAGAGGTCGGAGGCGAGGGGATAGCCGCCGAAGAGGAGCTTCTGCGGATTGTGGATAACTACAATATGCGGCTCCTTGGTCCCAACTGTATGGGTATTTCCAACAACAACCCCGCGGTGCGGCTCAACACCACCATTCTCCATGACATCCCCCGGGACGGAAACATTGCCTTTGTAACTCAGAGCGGCGGGCTGGGAGCGGTGCTGCTCGACTATGCCGAGCAGCTGGGCATCGGCTTTTCAACCATCGCCTCCCTGGGCAACCAAGCCGACGTGACCGTCAATGACCTGCTGCCCCTGTTGGCCGAGGATGAACAGACCGAAGTTATCATGTTGTATCTGGAACAGATTGCCGATTACCAGCGCTTTACCCGGATAGCGGCCAAAATAACCCCAAAAAAACCGATTATTCTGCTGAAGGCGGGCCGCAGCAGCGCCGGGGCCGCTGCTGCCGGCAGTCACACCGGCAGCCTGGCCGGTGACGACCAGGTGGCCGAGGCGCTTATCCGCAAGTGCGGTATTATCCGCGCCCAGAGCATCCACCAAGCCTATTTTCTGGCGGCCGCCCTCAGCCGCATGCCGCGGGTAAAGGGCAACCGGGTGGGCGTAGTAACTAACGGCGGAGGCCCGGGTATTCTGGCCTCGGACGCACTCTCGCTGCACGGCTTTGAGCTGCCCGAGCTAAACTCGGGCAGTCGGGAAAAGCTGGCCCCCCAGCTGCTGCCGGAAGCCTCGGTGCGCAACCCTATCGATGTGGTTGCCTCCGCTTCGCCGGAGCACTATGCCGCTTCCCTGCGAAGCATGGTGGAAAGCGGACAGTACGATGCGATGGTGCTGCTCTGCATACCCCCGGCCACAGTTGATACGGGAGAGGTGGCGCGCGTGTTTGCCAAGGAGGTTGATGCCCTCGGAGAGGCCCTGGAGTCGATACCGGTACTCTCCTGCTTCTTCGGCCCGGGCTTGGGACTGGCCGGCCGCCGGGCTATGAGCAGTGCCGGGATTCCGGTGGTAGAGTACCCGGAGCAGCTGGCTGAAGTATTGGATGCAATGCGGGAGCTTCCGGTCACCTACCACGGCGATGAGGAGCCGGCCTACGCAGTTGCCGGAGAAACCCGGGCCCAGGTAAAGGCTATTATTCAGGGGGCACAGCCGGGGGACTTTTTGAACGCAGAGGATGCTGAGAAGATCTTGGCAGCCTACGGCCTGAACACCGCTCCCTCCGTGTACCTGCCGGCCGGCGCTTCGAAGGCCTCAGACACCGCCTCGGAGATCGTATTTCCGGTGGTGGCCAAAATCGACCACCCCGAAGTTATCCACAAGAGCGATGAGGGCGGCGTACTGCTCAACATTGCAAATGCCGCCGAGCTGCAGGCTCGAATTGCCGAGCTGCACAGCCGTTTTCCCGGAGCCCGGGGGGTGTTGGTGCAGCAGCAGCTGAGCTCGGCTACCGAGGTAATTCTGGGCGCAATTAAAGATCCGTCGGTGGGACACGCCGAGATGGTGGGGCTGGGCGGCACCAGCGTAGAGCTGCTGGGGGATGTAGCCTTTGCCCATGTGCCCTTTTCTGCGGAGGAGGCCCGCCGGGCGATTCTGTCCTTAAAGAGCGCCCCTCTGTTAACCGGCTACCGCGGCAGCACTCCTATGAACCTTGACGACCTAGTCGAAAAGATGCTGCGCATCAACCGGCTGCTGGTGGATTTTCCGGAAATCTCGGAAATTGATCTTAACCCCCTGCTCTACTCTTTCCAGACCTCACGTTTTTATATTGCCGACTTCAGGCTTCGGATAGGAGAGTAAGCGGCTACTGAAAAATGGGCTCTGAAGGTCCGGGGGGCCGGCTGAGGCCGGCCCCTTTTACCGCATGGAGCAGCCGGATGGAACAGCCGGTTGGAGCAAACTGAAGGCGATAAGGCCCGGCCTTCTTACTATGCTTTTTTGCAGATTTCATATACACTACACTAACTGATGAAAAATCCAGATGAATTACTGTTCAATATAAACCAAGTAGCCAAGCAGATAGGCGTAGTTCCCGGAACCATTCGTAATTGGGAGAAGGAAGGACTGTTTGCCGCCCGCCGCACCACAAATAACTACCGGGTGTACAGTTTCGACGACATTAACTTCCTCAAACGGGTAAAAGAGCTCTCCGTAGACCAGCGTCTCAGTTACGATGTAATCAAAAAGATGCTGAAATACGAAATTATGCAGCAGAAAACGGATCAGCAGAACGGTTCAAGCAATCCGCAGTACTCAAAAAAATTCCTGAGTAAGAAATGGCGAACCCTCAGGGAGGAAACAGGGTACACCCTGGACGAGGTGAGTACCGAACTGGGGATAAGCCCCTCATATCTGAGTAAGATAGAAACCGGACAGGCCAATATTTCATTTGATGTACTCCAGCGGCTGGCCGACTTCTACAACCAAAACATTCTCTACTTTTTTGAGGAAGAGGATGCGGATACGAAGCTGGTACAACATGGAAGCGGTTCGACGATTGATATCGGATTAGAGGGTGTTGCGATTACTAATTTGGTGGCCGATAAAACCGCCCATGTAAAAAGCATGTATTACACCATTCAGCCCAGCTGCGGTAACTATGTTGACCACAGCCACTTTGGTGAGGAGTTTGTCTACCTGATGGAGGGACAACTGGAATTTACCCTGAATGATACCCAGGTATATAACCTTGAACCCGGGGATTCCCTCTTTTTCCACTCCTCCGAAAAACATAAGTGGATTAATAACGGCAGTACAATTGCTACCGCCTTGTGGATTTATTCGCCCTTCCGGGAGTAAACAAATGCATGTCGACTTTAGTTTAATGCTCATGTACACAGGTAATTGCTTGTCTTTCAGGCCGGAAGCCCATTCTAATTGAGATATTCAAAGCGGTTTTCCGTACAAGCTCAATATTTTTATCACGATCGGCATCTTTATGGCTTCCGAGATCCCAAGAAGTACTTACCGCCGCTATAATGATGCCCCGGTAATCATACACTGGAGCAGCAACACACCACATAGCCTCTTCTATCTCCTGATCATCGATAGCATATCCGCGAAGGCAGATTTCATGAACCTCTTCTATCAACCGCTCAACATTTGTGATGGTATGAGAAGTCATCGGCTTAAGCTCCCCCTCCGGATACAGCTCACGAATTTCCTCATCCTTGAAACCGGTTAATAAAGCTTTACCAAGAGCAGTACAATATAGTGGTCTTCGCTGCCCAAGAAAACAGTATTTCCTAATTTCGTTGAACTGCTCGTATTTATCGATATACACTAATTCTCCATCATGCTCGGTTCCCATAAATACCACCTGACCGGTCATCTGCGAGAGATTCCGCAGGTATGGTTGCGCCTCAGTTTTTAACTCGATATTACTCAGATAAAGACTTGTGAGTTCCACAAAACCCAAACCTAAACGATATACATTGGTCGAATCATTTTTCTCTATATAATTTCGACTCCGAAGCACCGAAAGAAGCCGAAATACCGTACTGGTCGGCAATTCCAGCCTTCGACTTATTTCTGTAAGGCTCAAGCCTTCATGCTTGATCGACAGCAGCTCAAGGATATCAAATACACGGTCGATTGATTGTACTTTCATTAGTTGTTATTTCCTTTCTAACGGGCTAACCACCCCCCGTCCACAGCAAGAGTAAATCCCTGCATATACTTCGAGGCCTCGGATGCTAAAAAAACAGCGGCTCCCTGCATGTCTTCAGGGGTCCCCCAGCGACCCGACGGAATACGGGCGGTTATACTTTCGTATCTGTCCTTATCTTTGCGCAGGTTCTCCGTATTGTCCGTAGCCATATAACCGGGGGCTATACCATTTACATTAATATTATGGGCAGCCCATTCATTTGCAAGTGCCCGTGTGAGGCCGAGTACTGCAGATTTGCTCGACGTGTACGATGGTACCAGAATTCCGCCCTGATAGGAAAGCATAGAAGCTATGTTGATGATCTTTCCTCCGCTTTTTTGTTCAATGAACCGGCGCGCTGCAGCCTGGCTCAGCAGGAAAAGAGCTTTCAGATTTACATCCATGACCATATCCCACTCTTCTTCTGTGTAGTCGACAGCCGCTGCTCTCCTGATCATTCCGGCATTATTCACCAGAATATCAATTCGCTTGAATGCCTCGACAGCCTCGGGAATCACCTGTTTTACACGCTCCATGTCCGAAAGATCGGCATGGACGGCGGCACACCGCCGTCCCAATGCTTCAATTTCCTGCTTTGCCGAAGATACGTCTGATCGGTGAACCGCTACGATATCCGCCCCCGCCTTTGCAAGTCCGACCGCAATTCCTCGACCGAGCCCCTTATTAGCCCCGGTCACTACTGCTACTTTTCCACTTAAATCAAACATTTCCATACAACACTCCTACTTCATATCCGTAAGTGGAATTACATTCATGTCACCGAAATCCTTATTTTCTCCCGCCATTCCCCAAATAAAGCTGTAGTTGACGGTTCCTGCTCCTCCATGAATAGACCAGCTCGGTGAAATAGCCGCTTGCTCCGGCTGCATAACCAGATGACGGGTTTCGGTTGGCTCTCCCATGAAGTGGAATACCACCTGATCTTCAGGAAAATCACAGTAAAAATAGACTTCCATTCTGCGTTCGTGCAAATGGGCGGGCATAGTGTTCCACACATTATTTTCCGCCACTACCGTGTATCCCATAGTGAGCTGGCAACTCTCCATAACTTCAGGATGAATATACTGATTGATCACTCGCAAGTTGCATTTATCCTGCGAGCCGAGATTTACATGGCGTGCCTGTTCAATCGTAATCTTCTTTACCGGAAGGTCCACAAAAGAGGGGGTACTGTTGTAATAGAACTTGGCGGGTTTGCTTTTATCTTTACTTTGAAAGCTCACCTCCTTTTCTCCACGACCGAGGTACAAACAGTCCCGGTAGTCCATATCGTATTTTTTACCGCCCACCTCAATAAAACCGGGGCCGCCGATATTAAACACGCCGAGTTCTCTTTTTTCAAGAAAAAACTCACTGGCAATCAGATCACCCGAGGGCAATGAGAGAGCCTTGTCGGTTGGTACTATTCCCCCGAGCATTACCCTGTCTATATGACTATAAGTGACGGTAGTTCTTCCTTCACTCATAATATCGGTAACCAAAAACTCCCGTCGCAGTTCTTCCGTGGTCATTTTCTTTGCATGATCAGGATGTATTGAATTTCTTGTATCCATTTGTATAACTCCTTAAAATATTTTTTTATTTCATAAATAGTTCCGGGAGCCAAAGTGTAAAGGGCTTCACAAAACTAATAAGAATCAATGTGATTATATTTGCCAACAGAAACGGGAGGGCCCCCTTGAATATTTTGCCTATTCCTAAGCCTGATATTGCTGAGGCTACGTTCAAACACATGCCCACAGGCGGGGTTACCAGACCCAGAGCTAATCCGCTAATCAGAATTGCACCAAACTGTATCGCATCAACCCCTAACGACTGCATTGCAGGCAGGAATACCGGTGTTAGCAGCAGTATCGCAGGACTTACATCGATAAATGTTCCGATGAAAAGAATAATAAGATCAACAAAAATGATAATTAAGAAAACCGGTACGTCCAGGCCGGTAATGAAGGCTGCAACCGTTTGAGGTACATGTTCGAGCGCTAAAATCCAGATATAGATTTTAGAAAGTGCAATGATAATCATCACAGTGGCGCTGGTGAGGATTGCTTTCCGCATGAGACGCAGAATGCTTTTAAGACCTACCGTACGAAAGACCGCCGTCCCGATGATCAGAGCATATAAAACTCCGATAGCCGCCGATTCGGTAGCGGTAGTAATACCAAACACCACCGCACCTATAATGAACAGGGGCATTATGACGGCAAGAATGGAACGCTGGACCGTAATAAAAATTTCTTTTTTACTTAAATTCACCTCTTCCTTGGGGTGTTTTTTTACGTGTGAAATTATCAGGGTGATGATTATCATCAACAGCCCGATCATGATTCCCGGTATGGCGGTTCCTAGGAATAGTTTTCCCACCGAAGCCTCGGCAACTAATGCGTAAATAACGACCGGGATACTCGGCGGTATAATCATCCCCATTGTTGAAGATGCAACTGTAATCCCGCTGGAATACTCCTTAGAATACCCCTTCTCCTCCATCTCAGGAATCAATACAGCTCCTACTGAGGCCGTATCCGAAACCGAAGAGCCGGAAATTCCGCCAAAAATCATACTCGCTACAATATTCACCAACCCCAACCCGCCCCGACACCGACCTACAAAGAGCAATGAAAAGTTGATGAGGCGTCGGGTAATACCGCTTTCGTTCATAAGACAGCCCATCGCGATAAATAGCGGCAGGGCAATCATAAGGTAGGCATCCATCCCGGCATAAAAGCGCTGGGGAATTACCGAAATGAGTTCAGGATGATGTACCACAAAATAGAGAAACGAAGAGAGCCCGAGGGAATAGGCAATTGGTACCCCGAGGACCAACAGGATAACTAGGCTTACAATTAATAAAGTCATACAAACTTCTCCCCGTCCAAGGGTGCTCCGGTTTTAATTACAAGATAGGCTGAATACAGCGACAGCAGCAGCGCTAAACTGCAACCAATTGGTACACTCGCTTTCACCATCCCGAGAGGAATTCCCAAGGACTGGGACAGGTCCGCCCCGACCAGAGCTATCCACCCCAGGCTATATACCGCCATGGCTCCGTTGATAAATGCCACCAGTAAGTAGACAAACGCATCAACAGCGACATGCAGCTTAGCCGGCAGTTGATCAATAAAAAAACTAATCCGGATATGCCTGTTCTTCGGGATAGCCACCGCAGAACCCAGGGCGGTAGTATAAATAAAGAGAAAGGTTACAACCTCGCTGCCGCCTAAAATAGAG
>JAWLDZ010000016.1:2199-43055 GCA_041686355.1 Spirochaetaceae bacterium | reverse complement strand
AGCAGTTTGCCGCTCTTGAGTAGCAGGGCAGATGCTCTGAACAATTGTAATATTATTATTCTTCTTCAGTAAGACCTTACATACTGCATCGTATTCGCGCTGCGAAACGGTGGTCTGCGCAATAACCAAAGATTCATCCGGAACTTCTATATGCGCAGCCTGTTCTCTGTTTTCTACTACTGTAACATCATCACTGTAACTTGCAACTGCCTGCACCTCGCCATGGTCGGCATCTCCCACCAAAATCACATGGCAGCCTTCCTGACAGTACCGTTCAATTACCCGCATAGAGTGAAGTACCCTGGGACAGGTCCCATCTACAATCGCAGCACCGCGATCCCTTAACTTTTCATATATTTCTTGCGGTACCCCGTGTGCGCGAATAACTACGGTTCCTCCATCAACTTCATCGGGAGTATTAACCTGGCCAACCCCCCGTGCAGCCAACTTATCCATAGCCTGTGCATTATGAATCAATGGTCCGTAGGTAGTGACATTTTCATGTTGACCCGCACGATCAGCTGCCCCTTCAGCTTTTTTCATTGCTGCTCGAACTCCCATACAGAATCCAAGCACCTCGGCTCTTTTGACTATTTTCTCTTTCATTACAATAAGTATACTAATAAAAAAGCGACCTTTCCACCCGAAGGTCTAGGTCGCTTTTTATTTGAAGCTTCGCCGCAGCTTATCATTGCTGAATAACCCGGCTTGTTCTCAATGTACTCAACTACTAAATTCTATTTTTTCTTTCGCTTTTTACGCTTGCCCTTCTGCTTGCGCTCAGCTGAAGGTATTTCGATATCCTCACTCTTTGCAGCTTTTTCGACCGCCGTAGATTCACCCTTAGCGGGAGCTGTTTTTTCCACGATTTCTGTCTTGGTGGTCTTAGGAGCCAGGCCGCGTTTGATCCGTTGTCTTTTTTCCCGACTGCGACGCCATCCTAGCAGCATTGGAGATGCCACGAATACAGATGAGTAGGTACCGACGATAATACCAACAATCAAGTTGAGGGCAAAATCTTTAATCGCACCGGTACCGAAGGTGTAGAGCGCTGTAACTGCCAACAAGGTAGTCAGAGAGGTGATCAAAGTACGACTCAAAGACTGGGTAATACTGGTATTGATAATATCTTCTATATCACGCCCCTGAAGCAGGCCCTCATTCTCTCGGATACGGTCAAAGATTACAATTGTATCGTTCAAGGAGTAACCTATGATAGTCAGAACTGCCGCGATCGTAGTAGTTGAAACCTCCAGCTGAGTTGCACCAATAAACACGAGCATAACCAGCACATCGTGGGTCAGGGCAACAATAGCAGAAATTGCATAACCAAACTGAAAACGAAACCAAATGTAAATAAGAATCAGCCCCAGAGCCAGAAGTGTTAAGCTGAATGACTGTTGAGCCAGGGTTTGCGAAAAACGCGGCCCCACGTATTCGGAACTTTTAATCACCACCGAACCATCGCCAAAGGACTCTTCGAGTAGTCTACGAATATCCCTTTCCAACTGATCCTTTGTATCTCCGCTCGGATCCTCGACCCTCACCAGGTATTCCTGGTGGTAAGCAGTACCCACTACCTGTACCTGTGGGTTATTAAGCTCACCCAGCGCATCTCTTATTTGTTGGATTTGTAGATAATCATCAGGTTCATCATTGCGCACGTTTACCTGAACCGGTTCCTCATCAAGCTCCTGCGGGTATCTAAGCCCAGTTACAATCAATGAACTATCGAGGGTTTGGTCTGCAGCCAAACTGGTACTGATGCCCTCTATGGCATCCAGTGCACCGGTAAGGTTACGAAGAGTCTCATGCTGACTAAAAGGGAGCTCGTAGCTGTCTACCCCCTCATCGCCGCGTACCTCAACTAGCATCGTTTCACCCTGCACATTCAGAGTAGCATCGTCTTCGCCCGTATAGCTCACGGAGAACCCGACTGGAGCAACCTGTACTCGCTGATTCAGTCCGGCCTGAAAATCAATTCCCAGGTTAAATCCGCCCTGGCCGACGGTAGCGGCAATTCCGGCTATGATTACCACAACAGAGACAGCCACCATATAATACCGAAGTTTAGTAAATCTTATCATCTTGGTCATCGAACCCTCCAGCCTATACTCAGTTTTTTCGCATTTAACTGCTCGACACCAAAATCAAACACCAGCCGCGATACAAACAGAGCGGTAAACATCGAACTTACGATACCTACAGCGAGGGTGTTGGCAAATCCCTGCACAGGACCTGAACCCAACTGGGAA
Organism: Spirochaetaceae bacterium; assembly: GCA_041686355.1. Lineage (GTDB taxonomy): Bacteria > Spirochaetota > Spirochaetia > DSM-16054 > Sediminispirochaetaceae > DSBN01. The sequence goes on along the minus strand of JAWLDZ010000016.1, from coordinate 40,800 downwards.
AGTACCAGAGCTGCAATAAAGGTAGTAATATTGGCATCCATAATGGTCCAGAAGGCCTTACGGAAACCGGCTTTTACCGAAGCATCGGGAGTTTTGCCTAGGCGATACTCCTCTTTGATGCGTTCAAAAATAATTACATTTGCATCCACCGCCATACCAACCGTTAAAATAATACCGGCAATACTGGTGAGCGTCAGCGTCAAATTAAACGCCGATAGAATAGCAACAATAAAGACAAGGTTTAGAATCAATGCAAGGTCTGCAATCAGTCCTGAAAGTTTATAATAGAAGACCATAAAGATAATAACTAAAATAAACCCAAGGGTTATTGCCTGTAGTCCCTGACGCACAGAATCTTCACCCAGAGAGGCACCAACTGCTTGTTGATTGTTCACTTTCAAGTCGACCGGCAACGCAGCGGTCCGCAAAACCAGTGCAAGATCATTGGCCTCTTCACGATCAAAACCGGTCATTTGAACACGATCGCGAATCGGTTCTGATATTCGTGCCATGGACTTTACTTTTTCGTCCAGCAGAATCGCCATAGTTTCGCCCTGGTTGGCAGAGGTGAGCTTATAGAAAATTTCGCCACCCTCACGATCCATAGAAAAGTTAATCACCGGCTTACTGGTAATTGGGTGTTGCCCAACAGTGGCATTTTGAATGTGTGATCCATCAAGTCCAACTTCTTCGCGCACCACCACATAACGCTGCAGCTTGTCGATTCCGTATTGGTCTTTGGTATAATAACCGCGGATTACCAAACCGGCCGGCATAAATTCCGGCCGTCGTATTTGGCCTCTCTCCGTATAGACCTTAGTTGGATTCTCGGCAAAGTAGCTTGAAACTTGCTCGCTCATCTCCTGGTCTACAATATGAAAGTTAAGAGACCCCTTACCCATTAAAAATGAGTTTACCCGCTCAGGATCGGCTGCACCGGGTATATTTACCGCAATCTGATTCTGTCCCTGACGGCGGATCTCCGGCTCGGTTACACCGAACTTATCAATTCGGTTATTGAGGATTTCCATTGCCCGATTGACGGCCTCTTCCTGGTCTTGATTGGTTGGTTCACGATCAAGCCGCTCTTCCAAGCTGTCAAGGTCCGCTTCAAGTAAAATACGCATACCGCCGGAAAGATCCAGACCAAGCTGCATCACGCTGTTGCTCTGATCCTTCAGCTCGATCAAAGTCCTTCGATGATATGCTTCCAAGCCGTCAAAAGCTTCCGACTCGCTGTCGAAAGCAGCCAAGATAGTCTGCACCGTCCAATTATCGGGAAGGTCACGACCGTCCAATTTGTACCGCTCTTCTGCGGTCTCGATTAAGTGTTGTTTGTCTGCAGGAATAGACTGGTCAGGATCTTCCTCTACCAGTTCTTTTAACTGCTCAAGTTCTTTGGCAGCCTGCCCGCGGGCATACTCCCGTATCTGGATTTTTGATCCGGCGGCAAGTTCCTTTTTCTCTTCGGGTACCATAAAGTACCACTCGAAAGTGGGATAGAGAAAAATTCCGCTTACAACAAGCACCAGAATAATAACCAGTAACCGTCCACGTTTGCTCATAGGTTAACTCCGACTGTGGGTTTGTTCAGTAATTGTACTTGTAATTGTTAGTTACTCTTTTTCGTCAGTGGCTTCAGTTTCTACTGAATCCTCAATTTCTTCTTCTTTTGCCTGTTTCTTGTCCAACACGGAAGCAACTGCGTTCTTTGAAAACTCAATCTTGGAGTTCTCATCGACCTTTACAACCACAGTCTGTTCTTTCACGGACGTAACTGTTCCGCGAATTCCGCCGATGGTAGCAATCTTATCGCCCTTTTTGAGCGCGGCTATCATCTTCTGTGTCTGTTTTTGCTTCTTGTTCTGAGGACGAATAATCAGAAAATAGAAGATAAGAATTACCAGACCAAAGGTAACGAATGTCGTCATCATTTGTCCGGATGCACTTCCTCCAGCTGAGCCGCCCTGCGGGGCACCCATCAATATAGGTACATGTGCTAATAGGTTTATCATTTTTAACAATCCTCTCCATAATAGTTTTTGGGAAGTTGGAAAAACGTACCACGGATACTAGGCATAGTCAAGGAGTCCGTGTACGTGCTGAAATTACAAGACTTTAATCTTCTCTATTTCTTCAGGTACTTCAAATACACCAAGCATTCGCTTCATATCATTTACTGATTCCAGTTTAGCTCCACTCTTCTGATTGTATTTTTCAACTACCTGCTGCATCTGTTCTTCACTCTGTGCATACAAAGCAGAGCAAAACGCCGCCCGCCAGAGTCCCTTATCAGCTAACTCTTCAGTTGTAAGCTTACTAAAGTCCTTACGAGCCCGACCATCTATCAGAGCGGTATCGCCTTGATACCCGATGGTAAAAACAAAATCTTCTCGCTTCATTTTCTCCCCTTTCCGTCTTCAACAGTAGCACGACAACAGTAGCACGACAACAGTGACACGACAACAGAAGCGCAAAAAAAGGGCTTGGTGCAGTACTTCTGCACGCAAGCCCCACTTATTTTCTTCACGCTCACCTTTGTAAGATGTTCTGGGTGGGAGAAGTGCGGCTTACATCATGCCGCCCATGCCTCCCATTCCGCCCATGCCGCCCATTCCGCCGGCACCGGCACCTGCTCCACCACCTTCATCGTTGTCCGGAAGGTCGGTGATTGCGCATTCAGTGGTCAACAGCAGACTCGCAATTGATGCGGCATTCTGCAGTGCACTGCGGGTAACCATGGCCGGATCAATAATCCCGGCTTTGATCATATCGGTCCATACCATTGCAGCTGCATCGAAACCAATGCCCTTTTTCTCGTGCTTGGCTTTTTCAGCAATTACCGCCCCGTCGAGGCCGGCATTTTCTGCAATCTGACGGATCGGCTCCTCAAGTGCACGACGCACGATCTTAAACCCAACCTGCTCTTCTTCGTCAAACTCTTTCATATCGACCTTCTCGAGCACATGTACGGCCTGAATCATGGTAATACCACCGCCGGGAATGATTCCCTCTGCAACCGCTGCACGGGTAGCCGACAGGGCATCTTCAACTCGGTGCTTTTTCTCTTTCAGTTCTGTCTCGGTGGCGGCTCCTACATTGATGACTGCCACTCCACCGGCCAGTTTAGCCAGTCGCTCCTGCAACTTTTCGCGGTCGTAGTCACTGGAGGTTTCATCGATTTGGGCTTTGATCTGACCGATGCGGTCCTTGATTTCAGCCTCTTTCCCTTCGCCGCTGATAATGGTGGTGTTCTCTTTTTCAACTTTGATTGATTTAGCACGTCCGAGCTGCTCGAGTTCGGTATTCTCGAGCTTAAGACCAATCTCTTCACTGATTACCTCTCCACCGGTCAGGATGGCAATATCTTCCAGCATAGCCTTGCGTCGATCGCCAAAACCGGGAGCCTTTACAGCCACTGCACTCAGGGTACCGCGAATACTGTTTACAACCAAAGTTGCCAGGGCTTCACCCTCAACATCCTCTGCTATAATCAGAATTGGCTTATTAGCCTGGGCTACTTTCTCCAAGATAGGTAGAAGATCCTTCATACTGGAAATCTTCTTGTCAAAGATAAGAATGTAGGGATCCTCAAGCACTGCAGTCATGGTATCACGGTTACTTGCAAAGTAAGGGGAAAGGTAACCGCGATCGAACTGCATACCTTCTACAAAGTCGGTACTCGATTCGATGTTCTTGGACTCTTCAACGGTAATAACTCCGTCTTTTCCAACCTTTTCCATCGCGTTGGCAATTTCATCACCAATCTCACGGTCGTTGTTCGCGGAAATAGAAGCAACCTGGGCGATCTCTTCTTTATCCTTGATCTCTTTTGCCTGCTTGCGGATCTCTTCAACCGCCATTGCAACCGCTTTATCAATTCCGCGCTTAATCCCCATGGGGTTAATACCGGCGGCAACACTCTTCATCCCTTCTTTGATGATAGAGTATCCCAATACAGTTGCAGTGGTTGTACCATCACCTGCAATGTCATTGGTCTTGGTAGCTACTTCTTTCAGCAGCTGGGCTCCCATATTTTCATAGGGATCTTCTAACTCGATTTCCTTGGCCACCGACACACCATCTTTGGTTACCGTCGGGGCTCCAAACTTTTTATCAAGCAGAACATTGCGTCCTTTGGGACCTAAAGTAACTTTGACTGCATTGGATAATTTCCGAACGCCGTCGGTTAGAGCTCTTCGGGCCTCTTCATTGAACGTTAGCTGTTTCGCCATGATTCTACCTCGCTTCTTTAATTTGTGTTTTAAGTTTCTTTTGAGTGGATTACACTATATATCTGAAGAAAAAATACTAATCTTTTCGCCAATCATCAACTGTTAAATTATTTTTTTTTGCTATTATGCTTCCTCACTCCCCTATTCGGTCTGGGGCTCACCCTTCAATCCGATCTCATCAGCTACATCCCGCATTCCCATAATGGTATCTGAAATTAACTCCGTCAGCTCGACTCCTAGTCGTTCCACACCGCTTTGTATCAAATCGCGGTCGACCGCTGCAGAAAAACTCTTATCTTTCCATTTCTTTTTTACAGATTTTGCCTTGGTATCCAGAACGCTCTTAGAAGGCCTCACCAAGGCAGTAGCAGTTACCAATCCAGTCAGTTCATCAATAGCAAAAAGGGATTTTTCCATCAGTGACTGAGGTTCGATATCATTCACCCGACTGTAGCCGTGGCTCTGAACCGCCCGAATGTACTCTTCCGGCCACCCCCGTTCTTCAAGAATATCCCTGACCTTCATACAATGCTGATCGGGGTACTGCTGGTAATCGACATCATGGATCAGTCCGACCACCCCCCATTTCTCCTCATCCTCTCCGTGCTTACGGGCTAAGTAGCGCATCACTCCCTCGACTGCCAGACAGTGTTTGATTAAATTATCCGATTGAATATACTCGTTTAACAAGTTCCATGCGTCATCACGGGTTGGTTTATCCATGTAGCTACTCCTTATTTTCCACTATATTATTCTCCGCTATATAGTGAACGTATTTTCCCACTTTTTTGCAACAACCGCAACTCCCCAGACTCCCCAATGCCGGTTATAATACCACTCACTAAACGGCCGGAGTGGGGATCGCCCTCTAATAACGTTACTTCTTCATCCAGACGGTAAAGCCAAGGCTGAACCAGTATGGGCAGCTGCACCACCGTAAGAAGCTCATGCAATTCAGACAGTAGCCCCGGCAGCAGTTCTACCGGCTCCGGGCGTACACCACCCTCTAAAAAAATGGAGGTGGCCGGTTTTCGCAGTTCAGAGGAAAATCCGTCCTGCAGCACATTCAAACCAACCCCCACGTATACATACTCTGAGGTACTTTCGCAGAGAATACCGCATATCTTCTTTCCCTCTACCAGCACATCGTTCGGCCACTTTATCAGGGGGTTGAGCTGAAACTCCTGCTTTAGGAGTCTACTTATCGCCAGGGCTGTCCGAATCGGTATCGAGGAAACGGGGGCTTTCATATTTTCCCTTTTAAAAAGTATGGTACACAACAGCCCTTCATCCTGCCCTGCCTGCCACTCCCGTCCACTGCCGCGTCCTCGTCCGGCACTTTGTCGGCCTGTGCTTATCACCAGCCCATGTTCCGGTGAATCTCCAAACTCGCTACGGGCCACCCGCATTGTTGAATCTACCTCTGGAAGATAAAAGATAGCTGCTCTGAAGGGATTTGGCAGGTGAAGTTGTTTCATAAGAAATTATTAAAGCAGGTTTACGATGAAAACGCAACTTTACATAGGTATTAATTAAAAAAAGAGTGTTCACATCTTGAAATTCTCCTATCATAAGTGTAAATTTATTCAAAATATGAGTATAAATATACAAATTGAAGTTTTTACAGGATGCCCATAATGAAAGATAGATCCGAACGTCTAAAAAAGATCAAAGAACTCATTCGCACCCACCGTATTGAAAGCCAGGAATCCCTGCTTTTACTTTTAGAAAAGGAACATTTCAATGTAACCCAGGCTACCCTCTCCAGAGACCTTAAGTACCTGCGGGTGAGCAAAATTTCCGACGGCTGGTCGGGCTATTACTACTCCCTGCCAACCGACGAAAGTCCCCCAAAGGCTGAACAGGGCTACATCCAGGATGTACGCCGAGGAATCGTTGCACTGGAGTTTTCTTATAACTTTGGAGTTATAAAAACACTACCTGGACATGCCGACAGCGTGGCGCTGGCACTAGATAAGCTGAATCTGCCGGAGATATTGGGCACAGTAGCCGGGGACGACACCATTTTCGTAATTCTGCGGGAAGGTATGACCAAAGAGGATTTAATAACCTCTTTCCAGTCAAAAATTCCTGAAGTAGATACATAATTTTCCTAACAGCACAAGGAGTTAAATATGAAAGCTGCAGAGATAAACAAGATTGTACTCGCCTATTCCGGCGGGTTAGATACCTCGATCATCATTCCATGGTTAAAAGAAAACTACAGTAATGCCGAGATTGTCGGAGTATGCGTCAATGTAGGTCAAGATGAGGAATGGGACAATATGGAGGATAAGGCAAAAGCCTCCGGCGCCTCTAAGCTCTATATTATCGACGCGCGTGAGGAGTTCTGCGATGACTATCTGTATCCGATGCTGCGAGCCGGAGCGGTATACGAGGGTAAGTACCTGCTGGGAACCTCGATTGCACGCCCCCTTCAGGCAAAGCACATTGCAGAGATCGCTTTAAAAGAGGAAGCCCAGGCGGTTGCCCACGGCTGTACAGGTAAGGGAAATGACCAAGTCCGTTTCGAACTCTCATTTAAGGCTCTGGCGCCGCATCTGAAGGTAATCGCGCCCTGGCGCATGTGGGATATCCACAGTCGTGAAGAAGCTATCGACTATGCGAAGTCGCACAACATCCCCCTTGGCACTATTTCTAAAAAGAATATTTACTCTCGTGACTGGAACACCTGGCACATGAGCCATGAAGGGGGCGACCTGGAAGATCCATGGAACCGGCCTCAGGAGCACATGTATCAGCTAAGTAAATCGCCGGCGGATGCTCCGGATCGTGAGACCGCTGTTACACTGGAGTTTGAACACTCCTTTCCCGTAGCGCTGAACGGTAAGAAGATGGGGTTTCGGGAAATATTGGACGAGCTTAACAAATTAGGTGCGGAAAACGGTATCGGCCGCTCGGATATGGTCGAAACCCGTACCGTAGGTATGAAGAGCCGCGGGGTGTATGAGACCCCCGGCGGTACGATTCTCTATTCGGCAGTCAAAGAGCTGGAAACTATTACCCTCGATGGGGATACTCTGAGTATGAAGAACACTCTGGCCCTCAAATATTCTGAGTTGGTGTATGTAGGCAAGTGGTTTACCACTGTAAAAGAATCCATTGACGAGTTTATGGCCAAGGCTACCGAGTTTGTCTCAGGAACGGTAAAGCTGGTTCTGTACAAGGGCAACGTAATTGTGGCCGGCCGGACATCCCCCTACAGTCTTTATCTGGAAGACCTTGCATCCTTCGGCGCAACCTCTTACAATCATAAGGACGCTACAGGCTTTATTAACCTGTACGGCCTGTCTACCGGTGTGTCGGCGATGGCACATAAGAAGCTGGAAGAGTCAACCGGACAGGTCAACGAAATGAAAAAGACGGCCGCCACCTACCACGATAAATAGTGCCGGGGGCAGCGTCACCGAGGAGTGGAAACATGGGTCTTAAATTTCAAAATTTGGATGCAACCGAGAGCTTTGCAGTATTAAATAAACTACCGGTGCCTTCGCTGCAAGAGATTCTTACCACTGAGCGTGTTTCCGCGTGTACCATTCCCGTCGGCGGTGGACTGTCTTTCAACTATGCCGCCCTTCCGGTGGATAAGAAGATATCCGCCGTCCTGGCCGAACTTGCCGATGAGCAGCAGCTTGTCGACAAGTACCGAGCCCTGCTGGATGGTGAACGCATGAATACCGGTGAAAACCGGATGGTACTTCATCACCTGACGCGGGGCCAGCTGGGGAATGCGGTTGAAGAAAATGGTCATAACTTTCGAACCTTTTATGAAGCCCAGCTGGAACGCATATCGTCCTTTAGTAACAAAGTTCATGCCGGAACCATTAAAGGCTCAACCGGTAAGAACTTTACCACTGTTGTGCAAATTGGGATAGGCGGTTCTGATTTGGGGCCAAGGGCTCTGTATTTGGCTTTGAAGGGATACTACTCTCAATCCAAACTAGAAGCACACTTTATCTCTAATGTCGACCCCGATGATGCCGCAGCTGTACTCGATGGAATCGATATAGAAAGTACCCTTTTCATTCTGGTGTCCAAAAGCGGCACCACCCAAGAAACCCTGACGAACCAAAAGCTGGTACAAAATTATATTGCTTCTCACGCCCCTAAAATTGATACACGTAAACATATGCTGGCCGTTACCAGTGATAGCAGTCCATTGGCCAATTCCGAGGATTTTCTTGATAGCTTTTACATCGATAATTACATTGGCGGTCGCTACAGCTCCACCAGTGCAGTTGGTGCGACAGTCCTCTCCTTGGCCTTTGGAGGGGATGAGTTTGCACGTGTGCTCAGAGGTGCCCACGATGCCGACCGTCATGCCCTGGAACCATCCTTCTACGACAACGCCGCATTAGCCGATGCACTCATGGGCGTGTATATGGGTAACATCCTCGAATATCGAGTCAGTGCGGTTCTACCGTACTCCCAAGCTCTGGTGCGCTTCCCGGCGCATCTGCAGCAGCTCGATATGGAAAGTAATGGAAAACAAGTAAGCCGCAGTGAAGAGCCTCTGCATTACCACACCGGCCCGGTTATTTTTGGTGAGCCGGGAACCAATGGACAGCACTCTTTTTATCAACTGCTACATCAGGGCACCGAACAGATTAACTTGCAATTCATAGGCTTTCTAAAAAATCAGCGCAACCTTGATTCGGTTCAAGAAGGCTTCAGCAGCCGCCAAAAGCTCAATGCTAATTTAGCAGCTCAAATTGTTGCCTTTGCCAAGGGTAAACAAGATAAACAGCCTAACAAGTCCTTTCCCGGCAACCGTCCCTCCAGCCTGCTGTATGGAGACGAGCTTACGCCCGAAACCCTTGGAGCTTTGCTGGCACATTTTGAAAATAAAGTAATGTTTCAGGGATTCACCTGGAATATAAACTCCTTTGATCAGGAGGGAGTACAGCTGGGAAAACTGCTCACAAAGGAAGTTCTGGGCGGCGAACCGGAGGACGCCGGTTTGAGCGCATACGCCCGCTTACTGGGAGTTCTTTGAAAGCTCCTCTGTGGAAACCTCAATTCGTACTTATACTTATATCAAATACACATTTCCGCTTCGCAGGGCACACAAAAAGGGCTACCGAAAAACTTCCGGCAGCCCTTGAAAGTGAAAAGCACTTAAAAAGAACCCTCAGGGAAAAGGAGGTACAAAACCCTGAGGGATAAAAAAAAAGGAGGTCGATGAAAAAGTTTCCATGCTCTTCAATAAAAAAACCATTCTGGCTGGCTATGGTTACATAGAAACATTAAATTTACGGAAAAAACCATAAATTAATTATCTCCAGTAACTTAATAAAAACGAAAAAAAATGTCAATACACCCATGCGATAATTCTCACATCAATGATATGCACACTAAAAAATAGTGAGAATAATACACATCTATTATGCCACAACAGCTTTTAATGCTACAACTTTCACAATAATTACTACTTATCTTTGATGTACACCTGGTTTTTCATACTCATCGGCTGGCGAGTATTCTCAAGCACATCACGCCACAAGCTTCCTTCAATATCAACATGTCGACGTTTAGAAACCGCAACCCTCATTGGAACATGCACAAAATTGTCGTGGACCATACTAATAAGAGTTCTAGTTTTTCCCGCTACCGCCGCATGCACCGCATTTGCACCCAGTCGTGAACAGTAGATTGAATCGTTAGGATTCGCTGCAGCACTGCGGATCATATAACTGGGATCAATATACTTGATGTTTACTTCCATGCCGTCTTTCTCAAAATAATCCTTTATTCGCCTTTTCAGTACTGAGCCAATATCCTCTAGACTTTTATTTCCGGACAAATCGGTTTTACCGGTTTCGTTGGTAAGATTTTCCCCGGCTCCTTCAGCTACTAAAATAACCGCATGGTTCCGATCCACCAGACGTCTTTTCAAGTGAATGAATAAACCGTTCTCTCCATCTAAATCAAAGGGACTCTCAGGAATGAGACAAAAATTTACATCGCTCATTGCCAAAGCCGTATGGGCTGCAATGAATCCGGACTCACGGCCCATCACTTTCACCAAACCAATGCCGTTTATGGTATCGTGAGCCTCGGTGTGAGCTGCAGAAACAGCTTTTACGGCCTCGGTAACCGCAGTGTCAAAACCGAAGGAGCGTTGAATAAAACTGAAGTCGTTATCAATGGTTTTTGGTATACCAATAATCGAAATATTCAATTTTCGACGTTCAAGCTCTTCTGCTACCTCTAAAGCACCCCGCTGGGTCCCGTCGCCGCCGACGGCAAACAACATACTGATATTCATTCGCTCTATTGCATCTGCGATCTCTTCCACCCGATTTCCGCCGCCCCTTGCCGATTTTAGGATCGTACCGCCCTTAGTCTGAATATCATCTACAATCTCCGGGTCCAACTCCAGGGGCTCAAAACCCGTTTCTGGAAGAAATCCTCGATATCCGTTTTGAATTCCCGTAATTCTAGTAATTCCGTATCGGTACCACAAACAGCGGACAACCGCCCTGATGACGTTGTTAAGTCCTGGGCAGAGCCCGCCGCAGGTAACAATTGCCGCGTGGACATGCTTTGGGTTGAAGTAAATCTTCTCGCGGGGCCCCGCCTTTTCAAGCAGCTCATGCGGGTCAAAGCATACCTGCTGATGCTCTCCCACAACCCCTTCAATGTGATATAAGATTTTTTCTTCATCATTTACATAATTGGCAACCATATCTCCATCTTCGGTCGACATTATTATTGGTGATGGTATTTTTCGTTTCCCTAAGGCTGGAACACTATAATCTTTTGCGCTAGTATCCGACATACTCTCCCCTTATGCTCTTTATGCAATTACTTGAGGAGTAGTGTAGTAAGCTGATTCAATTTATGCAAGCTATTTTGAAGTAAGCACTTCAACCCCGCTCCAGTCGGCGGGCGGAGGAGATTTAATAAAGGTCCGACAGCGTTCAATATACAGATCGGCTAAATAATCATCGGGCAAAAACTTCTTAACCCCCGCAAAATACTTCAAAGCCTGGTTGAAATGTCGCTGATAATAGTATTTTAAGCCGGTATGATGATATTGCCAGGCCTTTTTCTGCCGCGCCGTGATCGTCCCCTCGGCAGTATAAATATTTTCGCCTGTGGTCTTTCCCTTCACTACCACCTTATCTACCAAACGACAGGCAATTTTTCCCTTTGCTTTCCGATACACACTTTCAGAAAAAATGATATTTTGATGATAGGGCTTCGTCAATCCCTCAAGCCGAGAACCTAGGTTTACCATATCCCCAATAATGGTGTAATCCATTTTTTTCTCCGATCCGATATTGCCAACCGTTACCACTCCATAATTAATACCGATACCTGTTTTGAACTCCGGCTTGCCGTTTCTGCTCTGCTCGGTATTAAAGGCCCGCAGGGCATCCTGCATCTCAACCGCTGCCAGCACAGCTTGAACGGCATCATCCTCATGCTTTACCGGTGCACCAAAAAAGGCCATGATCGCATCACCGATATACTTATCAATTACCCCTCCATGGCTGATGATAATATCTACCATCATTTCAAAATAGCGGTTTAGGGCGCTCACCAATTCATCCGGCATAAATCCTTCAGAAATAGTGGTGAAACTGCGAATATCCGAAAAAAGAATTGCTACAACTCGATTGTCACCAACCAGCATCCGCTCAGGATTCAAAAAGATGGTATCGATTACATCTTTAGGAACGTATTTTTGAAAAATGTTGCGCACCTTGTGTTCATTTTTTTGTGCCAGGACCGCCTTAAAGGCAAACTCTTTTATCTGGTTGTACGCACGTTCCAGTTCAGTAGACATCATGTTAAAAGTATGGGCCAACCGACCTATCTCATCATCGTATTCAACCGGAACGCGGTGGGAAAGATCATTCGTTTCGATAATATGATGCATTCCCTTCACTACCAAGCGAATAGGGCGGGTCAGATAACCGGAAAAGAAAAACAACAAAATGAGTGAAAGAACTATTGAGCCGCCCAGCACATACCCGGTGTTCACGATTATTTGGTCTGCTTCTCGATAGAAGGCCTGAGAGCTCTCGGTAACCAAGATGTACCAATCGAAGGGAGGAAATGAAAAAGACTGTCCTACACGATCAACATTTCCAAGAGTGAAATTTACCCAGCCTTCTTCATTTTGATGAATTTTTCTGTACAGTCTGGCCTTCTCAACAACCGTAAGCTCTATATCATCGCTTGCCATAGCCACTCTGGCGTCAGCATCAAGGGCTAAAATTAACTCGGTATCACTGCGTATAATAGATTCGGCGTATGAAGCTACTGCATTTTTTGCAACACTGAGGTAGCGTTCATCCTCGTGCAACTGATTCTGTTCTAGAAGATTCCACTGACTGTAGGCGTAGTTCTCCAGCTCTTCTGCCTTAAACCCTAGAAACTCAATCGCCACTCGTGTCATTCCGCTGCGAGCGGAGAAAGAAGACACTACTCCGGTTATAATAAGAGAGCTCATGAGGATAGGTATTACAACAAAAACAATCTTTGCTCGGATTTTCACTCTGCTGCTACGCTCCTAGTTAAAACCCAATTTCCGCACAGGGCCTTCATCACAATAATCGGTTGCTACAGCCAAGCGCTTAAACTTTTACCGCTAATGTGTCGACAACTTATAGTGATTAAGCTCAAGGAGACTTCTCAAGGAGACTAATGAAAAGTGGCCACAACTTCTCCCACACAGCACACAGCACAGGGGACACCACGAAATGAGATTCCGGTTGAGGTTGAAGGCTTTTCCGAAGAAGAACGCCAGGATATTGTCAACCAAATTGATCAGGTTGCCCGCAGCAATCGTTTAGGAGCATCTGAGTCTTTTTCAAATATACAACCCCAGAAAAAGGGTTCACTCTTTCCACTAGTCGTAAATTTGTTGGCTCTTGTTCTAATTGGAGCAGGTATTTTCGGGGCGAACTACTACTTCAACCGGCAGATTGAAGCCTTGAGTATAGAATCCAGGCAACTGGAATCCGCGGAAGGAACGATTCTAGAAGCGGTAAAAAAAGAATCCGAAGAACAGTTAAACGCCAAAGAAGCTGAAATTTCACAGATCCGTGAAGACCTCCAACAAATTGCACAACAACGACAGTCACTGCAGGAAAATATGCTAGCCCAAATTGAAGCGAAAGAGCAACAGCTCCGAAACGACCTTGAGGCAACACTTAGACAGGAAAGGCAACGACTTGAATCTCAAGGGGTGAGCAGTCAAGAGCTCGAGGAACGTCTACAGGAGTTTCGACTGCAGCAGGAACAGGAATATCAAGCCGCTCTGCAGGATTATCGAAGAGAATCTAATCAGCAGTTGGCAGAAAAGGAACAGGAGCTTCAAGAAGCTCAGGCTACTGCAGAGCAGATTCTTGCAGAGGCAAACCGGGAAAAAGCTGAAATTTTAGAGAATACCCAGCAACGAGAGGCTGAACTGCGCCAACAGTTCGAAACAGAACGTGAGCGTCTTACCGCAGAAACTTCAGAAATCCAGCAGGAACTCGAAAGTCTATCAGAAATTAGATCAAATGAGCAGCTGTACCGGGATCAGATAAATGGAATGTACCGAAGTATCCAGCAGGCCCTTGAGCAGGGGAATCGACAAACCGCCCAGGCAAGGATCACAGATCTGCGTGAGTTTCTGCAGAACATTTCAATTCAGGATGCCCCTTCACTAGCGAAACAAATGGACATCGATCAGTTTATGATAGACCTGTTGGAAGAACAGAGTCTTAATACCACCACCACAGAACCTGATGAATCCCTTTTGGAATCAGCCAAAACTATCTCCGCCCTGCGAACTACCGTCGCTGAAGCACAAAAGCTGCAGCAAGAGGGTAACCTGTACGAGGCAAAACGATTCTATAACCGTGCCACCGAACTTATCCCGGCTGTTTCTACAGCCGTAACCCAACTCGAGAACATCAACCGGGAAGAACAAGCCGATAGAATTCGACAATTACTCTCCGACGGCGAATCCGCGGTAGAGAACGAACAGTACGATCAGGCAATCGAAGCTTTCACCTCAGCGGTGACTGAAGCAGCCGAAGTCCATTCAGCTGCTGCCGGAAGCGCCTTAAAAGGCTTGATTGAAATTTTCAACAATCGGCGGCAATCAACAGCTGCTGAATATGAACAACGTATTAACTCTATGGAAAGACAAACCGCACAGCTTGAAGAGGAGAAACAGGCTTTGAGCGAGGCATTGCAGCAGCGTTCTAACTCAGCCACCCAGCTCAACAGAGAAGTAGAGCAGAAAAATGCGCGGATTTCTCGTCTAGAAAACACGCTGTCCGCACAGGAGCAGCGCATCAATTCGCTTTCCAATCAAATCGACCAGGTGGAAACTGAAAAGCAGCAGCTTGAACAAAGATATCAGAGGGTTCGCGAGCAGGTGGATACACTGAATAAAGAACTCAATGATGCGGTAAATGAGATGGCCGACTTAATAAGTCGCAGGGAATCAAACAGTCCCCAGAGCGGGGAGGAGTAAGACTCTTATAGCTTGACTAATAAACAAATTATATTTAATATAGTTTTTCGATTTTAATGAGATTTTGGAAAAATAATGCTAACTGAGTCAGTGCAACTTTTCAATACAATCTATATGCTTACGCCTGCAGCCACTGGTTTGCTTCTTTTTCTGATAGTGGTCACCATTGTGACCACAACAATCTACAGCTCCCTTTTACTCCTTGGGGGTTCTCAATTTTTCTGTTTAGAAATGAATGCATCCATGGCCGCCGAACGCATTGTTCACACTATGCCGGATCCTCTGTTGGTATGTGACCATCAAAACACCATCAAAGTGATTAATAACGCCTTTACTGAAGTGTTCGGCTATAAGCACAGCGAGCTGATTAACAAAAATCTGCAGGACTGCTCCAACTACACTCGATTGCTCTCACTTATTGAACTGCTCGATACAGAGAACACAGCTTCAATTGAAACAAGCTTATACGACCGCGAGAACTATCTGTTTCCTGCGCAAGTCTCAGCCTCTCGCCTTTTTAACCGGGATGACACTGTTTCCGGTACTATATTTGTTATACAAGATGTACGTGAATACCGAAAGGTTATGAATGAAATCGAGGAGCTGTTTCATAAGACTGAGGAGCAGGTGGAACAGCGCACTCAGGAGCTTCAACAGACCAACAGCGCTCTTAAAGAGGAGATTCAACGCCGTAAGCAAATTGAGGGACAACTGCGACACACCGCCTTTCATGATTCTTTAACCGGTTTACCCAATCGCGAACTCTTCTCCGAGTATCTTCAGCACGCGTTCAACAAATATAAGCATCGCGGCGGCATGACCTTCGCGATACTCTTCATTGATCTCGACCACTTTAAGTTTGTCAATGATACCTACGGCCATCTTGTTGGCGATTTTGTTCTAAAGCAAACCGCCTTTCGTCTGCATGAATGTTTACGAGATGTAGATACGGTAGGCCGTATAGGGGGGGATGAATTTGTGGTGCTGATGGATGAAATCAGTGAGCCCTCCCAGACAATAAAAGTGGCCGAACGGATATTAGAAACAATGCAAAAGAGTATAAACTTCAACGGCACCGAGATACGGATAGGAAGCAGTATCGGGATTTGTTTTGCCGAACAGAGGCACAGCGCTCCGAAGGAGATAATCCGCGATGCAGACATGGCCCTATATCATGCAAAGCAGCAGGGACGACACCGGTACTCAATTTTTCAGGGAGAACTGCAGGAAAGCGCTATTCGGCATATGAAAATCGAGCAGGAACTGTATGAGGCGGTCCAGCAAAATGGCTTTGATATACAGTATCAGCCAATAGTAGAACTCTCTGAGGGAGCACTTAAGGGCTTCGAAGCCCTCATACGCTGGAACTCTGCAGAACTAGGTCAGATAAGCCCGGAAACGTTTATCCCAATTGCAGAAGAGAGCGAGTTAATAAATGAAATCGGCCGGTGGGTACTCTTTCGGGCCTGCAACGATATGAGTAATTGGCTTCAGCACATTCCACCACATCTCAAGGACTTAACCATCAGCGTAAATGTATCTCCTCGTCAGCTTCAATCCTCTGTACTGCTGCAGGACATCGAAAATGCCCTCGCAGAGAGTATGCTGCCTCCGAAGAACTTAGTAGTCGAAGTCACTGAAAGTGCGATTATTACGGACAGTAAAGGTACTCTGGCAACCCTCAATCGGTTAAAAGAGATGGGAGTGAAACTTCATTTGGACGATTTTGGTGAGGGCTATTCTTCCCTCAACCTTCTGTACCGTTTCCCCTTCGATACCATGAAAATAGATCGTTCCTACGTGAGCGGGCTTCAAGACAACCATGACAATAGTGAAGTTGTTCGAACTATCATCAACCTCGGCCACTCCATGAAAAAAGAAGTTATCGCCGAGGGCATAGAAACCTCGAATGAGGCAAACACGCTGCGGAATTTTAAATGTGAACTGGGACAGGGTTTTTTCTTTTCCAGACCTCTTGATGAGGAAATGGCACGCTTGTTTATTGATTCGACATAATTTTCGACATAATAAAGAAAGCGGCAACCCCCTAGAGCTGCCGCTTCTATTATAGAAACTAGCGTAAATACTACTCGCCAGTCAAGATATATTTTTCAGGATGCAGCAGCGCCCGTGCGTATTGGGCTCGGGTGTAGATTTCTGGTTTCGGATTCTTCGCATAGCTTAACTTACCCTGAAAATCCTTTACCGATTTGTAATTCTTATCACCCATCCACTCTTTTAGTTCACCGAGTATCTTCGGCACAATCACAATCGAATGGCTATACAGGGCACTCACCATCTGTGCTACATCTGCCCCGGCTAATAAGACTTTAATTAAGCTTTCGGTTGAGTTTACACCGTTACTGGCACACACACTTGCATTGATTTGACCATGCAGCAAACCGGCAAAGCGGAGTGCGAGACGGTAGTCATTGCTGTTGCTCAAATTCAGCGAATAATCGTTCTCTTCCCGATCGATATTGATGCTGGGCTGAAAGAGTCGGTTGAACAGTACAAACCCCTTAACCCCCGTAGCATCCAGCTGCTTAATAAAAAACAGCGGGCTGCTGTAGTATGGGCTTAGTTTCACCGAGACCGGTATGTTCACATTCTGTACAACCTCGGTGACTGCCTCAAGCTGCTCTTTCTCTACAGTGCGGGCATCTACATCGAACTCCACCGGTAAACGGTAAAAATTAAGTTCTAATCCATCTACTCCCGTTTCTTCCATTTTTTTTGCATAATCAATCCAGGTCTGTCGATTGATAGCATTTAAACTTGCAATAATCGGGATGGATGTTTCCTCCTTGGCTTTACGCAGCCAATGCAGGTGGTCATCGGGACCTGAGTGCTCTAACTCTGGAAAAATTGTCAGCATCTCTCCATACAGATCATCATCCTTATGCAAATCCTCCTGCATCTTGTAGCTTTCAAGTTGAATCTGCTCTTCAAAAAGCGACTTGATAACTAGTGCTCCAACTCCGGCATCTTCCAACTTATGAATACTGCTCATGTGAGAAGTAAGACTTGAAGCCCCTGCAATAATTGGATTCTTTACATCAATTCCCATGTACTTTGTCTTAAGATCGGCCATATACTCTCCTCTCTCCCCTTTTCGGGAAACAAAATCTTCTTTCTACAAGTATAAGAAAAAACGGTGGCAAATATCCAACCATATAAAGCATTTTGTCCATTTTTCCTTCGGTACCGCTTAAAACTGCATGTATTCAGTAAGTATTAAGGAAATACTGTGCAAGCATAGAAGAGATAAGTAATTGCATCTTTGGAACTCCTCCATTACAATTACAGCATCAAAGGAGTATGTTGATGGACCAGAGGATTACCGAGCTTATAGAAACCCTTCCTCAGATGCACAGTAAATTGAAGGGTATGCGCGATACTCTGCTTACCAATTTAGTAATGCTAGGTGAAATACCGGCCCCAACTTTCCGCGAACACAATCGAATGAGCTTTCTGGTAAACAGATTTACCCAGTATCACATGCTGAACTGCTCAACCGACGAGGTCGGCAATGGATTGGGAATTATTCCGGGTAAAAGCGGAGAACGTAATATTTTAATAGTAGCCCATTTAGACACCGTATTTGACGAGACGGTGGACCACACCATTTCAATTGAGCCAAACCGAGTAAAAGGGCCCGCAGTAGGAGATAATGCCTTAGGGGTGGCAACTCTGGCGACAATTCCTGCATTACTGGAGGAGCTTGATATACAATTAAACTCAAACCTGGTACTAATGGGCTCTTCACGCAGCCTCGGTCATGGCAACATAGAGGGTTTGCGCTTTTTTCTTGATAACACGGACTTACCTATTCACGACGGGGTCTGTATAGAAGGAGTTAAGCTTGGCCGGCTCAGCCATACTTCTATCGGAATGGCCCGCTGTGAGGTAACCTATCGACTGCCGGAAGAGTACGATTGGACTCGCTTTGGGGCTGTTGGTTCAATAGTTACTATCAATGAACTTATTAACCGTATTCTTGAAATCCCTGTCCCACGCCGGCCGAAAACCAGTATTGTCCTTGGATCTATCTCCGGCGGCCGCAGTTTTAACACAATTGCCAGCGATGCAGTCCTGAGGTTTGAAATTCGGAGTGAATCTAATAGGATGGTTCACAAACTGCGTCAGCAAATAGAGGACATTGCGGCCGAAGTGTCATCGCACAACGGCTCAGAGGTCGAAATTCAAATCCTAGCTCAGAGGAATCCGGGGGGAATCTCATTTTCACACCCCTTGGCTTCTAACGCCCGAGCGATTATGAAATCCCTCGACATCAACCCGCGAATATCTCCCAGCACTTCAGAGCTTTCGGCCTTTATCGACCACAAGATCCCCGCACTCACCCTGGGGCTCACGGATGGCGAGAACCTCAATAAGCCGGAGGAGAGTATTGAGATTGAACCCATTTATAATGGACTCACACAGCTGCTGGCAATGCTGGTAGCTATCGACAAGGGGTATTGCGATGAAGCTTAGCACCTGGCTTAAAAGAAACACCTATCACCATTCAGCATTCTCCGAGCTGGAAGATTTAGTCGCGCAGAAACAGAAGCAGGGTATCAGCATCTCACTCTGTATTCCCACGCTCAACGAAGAGGCAACTATCGGGAAGGAGATAATACTCTTCAGGTCAGAGTTAATGAGCCGCTACCCTTTGCTTGATGAGATTGCAGTGATAGACTCCGGTTCGACAGACGACACAGTGGCAGTTGCCCGCTCATTTGGCGCAGATGTATATTTGGCAGATGATATACTGCCCGAACTCGATCCAAAAAAAGGAAAGGGCGAAAATCTGTGGAAGGCAATTTATCAGCTCAAAGGCGATATAATAGTCTATATTGATGCGGATATAAAGAACATCCATCCCCGTTTTGCCTACGGATTGATTGCTCCGCTGGTCTACCGTAAAGAGATACATTATGTGAAAGCATTTTACGATCGCCCCCTGGCTTTCTCGCAAGGAATACGTCCTTCCGGTGGAGGGAGAGTAACGGAAATCCTCATACGCCCGCTATTCAGCCTCTTTTTTCCGGAACTCACCGGATTGATACAGCCTCTTTCCGGTGAATATGCTGTCCGCCGTGAGGTCCTGGAGCAAATTCCCTTCCCTATCGGCTACGGAGTAGAAACATCACACATCATCGATGTATATCAGAAATGGGGGCTCACAGCATTTGCGCAAACCGATCTGGACCAACGGGTCCACCGCAATCAAGATACCCGCAGTCTGGGAAAGATGGCGTTTGGTATTTTACAGACGTTCTTTTCGCGGCTGCAGGCGCTGGATATCATTCATGACAAGCTGGAACTGAGTCATGTTCTACGGCAGTTTCAAGCTCATGATGAAGAGTTTGAAACTCTTGAACTGCAGATTCTGGAAGAAGAGCGTCCGCCCATGATTACCGTCGATGAATATCGCACTAAAAGAGGCCTTCCACCAAATACGGATAAAACTAATAAGGAGACAAAGAAAAAATGATACGTTTGGTCATTCACATTATCCTTCTGGCCATTGTAGTTGCATTTGTTGCCCTGAATGTAGGGTACAGTACAAGTATAAACTTGTTTGGATATATGTTCTCAGACATTTCTACGGTAGCGGTAACACTTGTTGCATTTATTGTTGGGATCATCTACTCGTTCTTCTATTACGTGCTAAATTATTTTAATAAATCCGGCAAGCAGAGGGTACGTGAGCGTTCGAAGAAAGCTAAAGATAAAGAGAAAGCCCTGAAGGAAAAGGAAGAGAAGCTAAAGGACAGCGACTCCCCAAAAAAAGAGATAGCCTCACCGGAAGCTGAATCTTCATCCCCACAGAATTTCGTTTCTGCAGAACAGCCAAAGAAAAAGTCCCGCTTCTTCGGAAAAAATAAATAGTATGGCTGAACTTTTACAGAACAGTATTCTCTGGACAACCCTTCTGGCGGCTTTTATTGCTCAGGCGCTGAAAAGCATTCAGGAAATAATTTTTCAACGCAAACTGAACCTCAACCGAGTATTTGAAACTGGTGGAATGCCCTCGAGCCACTCGGCGGCGGTGGCCTCTCTGGCAACCAGTATGGGCTTGGTGCACGGCTGGAACAGCCCTGAGTTTACCATTTCCATCGTACTGGCCGTGATAGTTATTTACGATGCCACAGGCATTCGCCGGGCAGCAGGCGAACATGCTGAGATACTGAACGACCTTTTAGAGGAGTTCAATTATCTACTGCACGAGGGATTCGAACGTCAGCACCTTAAAACACTGCTCGGACATACGTATCCCCAGGCAGTAGCTGGTATTCTGATTGGTATAATCCTCTCCATAGCTTTTTATTATAATTAAAATCTAAGGAGGCATCTGAATGTTATACAAACTTCTTCAAAAGCGCCGCAGCGTTCGTGCATACGAACCACAGGCCGTGGAGCGTGCGAAGTTGGAGCGTATTCTGCAGGCTGCCCTACTCTCACCGAGTTCAAAGGGAAGTCAGCCGTGGAGTTTTATCCTTGTAGATGATCCTACATTATTAAAGACCCTATCGAACAGTAAACCCCATGGAGCAGCATTCCTGGCCAATGCAGCTTTCGCCATTGTTGTGTGCGCCGATTTAGAAGTAGCTACTGCATGGATTGAGGACTGTAGTATTGCAGCAATCAATTCACAAATAGCCATGGAAGAGGAGGGGCTTGGAAGCTGCTGGATTCAAATTCGCGGACGGAAAACTCAGGACGATAAACCATCCACTGAATATGTAAAAAAAACATTGAACTTACCAGACCATTTTGAGGTAGAGGCAATCATTGCCGCCGGATACCCCGCCGAACCGCAAGTAGCACACTCCCTCGAAGATCTAAAATGGGAACGTGTACACCACAACCGCTTTGGTCAACAACTTACCCTTCACGGGGAATGATCGCACACAATAAAAAACAGCACTGCCTGAGGTTTACTCAGCAGTGCTGTTTTATGACTTTTATGCACTCTTTTATAGGGTTTATAGGCCTACTCTTTAACCGAACCGGCCAGCAGCCCGCGAATGAAGTAACGACCAAAAAAGATGTAAATCAGCAGCACCGGAAAGCCCGCTAAAAAGGACCCGGCCATCGGCAGGTTCCAGTTGACCGCCTGCCCTCCCGCCAGTTGGGCAAGTCCAACCGTAACCGGTTGGGAAGATTGCTTTGTCAGGGTGACACCCCACAAAAACTCGTTCCATATTTGGGTAAACTGCCATATTCCAACCACCACAAAGCCCGGCACCGACAGAGGCAGAAACAGGCGGCCGTACAGCCCGAAAAAGCCGGCACCATCTAATCGTGCGGATTCCACTAGGGAATTCGGAATTTGATCGTAAAAGTTGCGAAAAATAAGGGTGGTAATTGGTATTCCGTAGACTACATGTGCCAGAATCAAGCCGTATAAACTGCCGTAAATACCGATAGCCCGCAGCAACTGAAACAGGGGAATGAGAATTATCTGATACGGTATAAACATACCAAAGAGAAACAGGGTAAAAACTATTTCACTCCCCCGAAAACGGTTTTTTGAAAACACAAAGCCGTTTATCGATCCTACCAGAGATGAAAGAACGGTTCCGGTAATAGTAAGAATAAGACTGTTTCTTAGGCTCGGCAGCAGCATATTATAGGCTTCTACAAAACTTTGCCAATACGGGTAAGAGGGCAGATGCCATGCAGTCGCAAGCCTAATTTCCGCCGGGTTTTTTAAAGCGGTAATAATTGCCATATAGATCGGTACTAAAAATATAACCATCGCAGCCAACAGCATAACATACACTATCGGACTTACACGTCGTAAAGTATTTTGTGACATATTCGCTTACCTCCGCGCCCGGTATGATTGAATCAAATATGGGATAATAAACAGGGCGGCCATCAGGAACAGAATTACTGATATTGCGGCACCGACTGCAAAGTTGTTGGCACGAAAGGTAATCAGATACATCAGCACCGAAGGGTGTCCGGTGCTGGCATTATCGGCTCCGGCCATAGAGAAAATGAGGGCAAACAGCTTCAGGGATATATGAGAGATAATAATGATGGCACTTAGGGTAATCGGCCACATATTCGGTATTGCAATTTTTAGATAATACGTAATATCACTGGCTCCATCCATCTTTGCCGACTCGTACATAGCCACCGGTAATCCTCGGAGGCCGGCCAAGTAGAGTGCCATAGTGTATCCGGAGTACTGCCACACTGCGGCAATAATGATACCGATAGTCGCCAAACTAAAACCGTGAAACTCTTCATACGGAATAATCGGCGGCAGCAGGTTGTGCAGCACCAATGCATAAAACAACATGAGCCCTGAAAGCACAGCCCCCCAGATAATCTGAGTCTGTCGGCCCTTTTTCCAGCCTCCGTACAGAAGCAATGCAAAAATTATAAACAAAATCAACGCAACAATCTGAGGAACATTCTGCCAGTTAAAAACTGCCACTTGCTCGCGACTAGATAACCAGAGGAACTCTCCTCGCTCCTTCCCAAACCAGGTAGGAATTAGATTTACCCCTCCCTTAGGTGAGAAAATCCACCTCCAGATAGTACCCGTTACGACAAAGGACAGGGCCATAGGAAATAGGAATACCGTACGAAGAGTATTCTCTCCTTTCGGTCCCTTATCCAGCATGATTGCCAAAAAAAGTCCTAATCCCAGGGTACCCGCAACCAAAAAAAGAGAATAAAAAATTGCGTTTACCAGATCCTGTCGAAAACGGTCATGAATGGCTCCAGTGAAAAGCTGGCGGTAATTTTCAAGACCGATCAAGTTTTTCAACGGATTCTCCCGCAAAGCAGCTCCGGTTCCCCAGTCTGTGAGGGAGACATAAAAAGAGTTGCCAATAAAGCCGTACACAAAAATCAACAACAGGATTAGTGAAGGCAGCAATACTAGCATTGAATACACCGTATTTTTCTTTGAACCTACCATATTGTTCCCTTTATGACGGGAGCAGGTATTCCTAATAGAAAACCTGCTCCCCTATTTCAACTTTTATAGATTCTTATCTACTTACGATTCCATTTTGAATAGCAATTGCCTGGGCTGCGTTGGCGGCTTGCTCAGGATTGCGGTTATTAAGGAACATTTCCATAACAGTAGCAAAATCATTCATAAAACCTTCATTTGCGGTTACTCCGTGAGCAAGGCTACCAACAATTCGGTTATCAGCAAAGTCTTCTGCTGCCGAACGAGAATAGTCGTTGTATTTGCTCAGGTCGGAGTCGGTGCGGGCGGAAATAGAACCCTTCAAAGGATTGAAAGTGTCCTGGCCTTCCAAGGAGCCACAGGTTTTGAGCCATGACAAAGTAGCGGCAGGATTCTTGACACCCTTCGGAAAACCAAAGCTGTCGGCCAAGAACATAAAGACCCCTTCGGTTCCCGGTGAAGCTGCCCACATATAGTCGTTTCCCGGTTCAAGATTGAGGGTTGTACTCATGTAACCAGCAGCCCAGTCGCCCATAATGTTGAACGCTGCATCTCCGTCAACAACCAAGTCGGTAGCTTGCTGCCAGCTTAAGGAAGAAAAATCATCGTTTGTGTACTCAAGAATTTCATCCAGAGTCGCCCATACTTCCACTGCTTCATCGCTTGTCCAGCTCAGTTCGCCGTTCCACAGGCCATCGTATTTATCCGCACCAAGCACACCAAGGGCTACAGATTCCCAAAGGTGGTTTACAGTCCAGTTGGTAGCCAATGAAAGAGGTACAACACCTTCTGCTTCCAGATCGTCTGCAATTTCCAGGAAATCATCCCAAGACTGCGGAGCCTCTACTCCCCATTCTTCTAGGTTTTCAGGGATATACCACATTACGTTGGAACGGTGTACATTTACCGGCACCGACCAGATACCATTTTCGGTACCAATCAGATTGATCAGGTCTTCAGGAATAACATCCAGCCAGCCTTCAGATTCGAAGAGCGGGGTAAGATCGAGCATTCTTTCTGCGGCTACCCAGGTACCAATCAGCTCTTGCCCGGCATGAACCTGGAAAGAGTCGGGCGGATCGCCACCAAGCATTCTGGTTTTCAGAACTGCTTTTGCATTAACACCGGAACCACCGGTTACAGTGGCGTTGATTACTTCAACCTGGGGATAGTCATCATTATACAGGTCGATCAGCGCGTTAAGTGCGGGGGCTTCATCACCGGCCCACCAAGAAAAAATTTCCAAATCGCCGCTCGGTTTCCCATAATCCAATTCAACCTCAGGTGCAACCACAGCCTCGGTTTCTTCCGCTTCAGCGGCGCCCTCCTGCTGTCCACCGGCCCATACGGACACCATCGGTAGTAACAGCAGTAGTGTGATCAATAGGGTTAGACCCTTTTTCATTGTTCAACCTCCTTAATCGGTTATAAATTCTAATGAATTTTATCATTGTCTAGTATAGACGTCTGCAGGATTGTTTTTTACATTTCTTACTATTTTTCACGACGGGGATCAATTTGCAGTTTATTCTGGATATACTTTAGATAAATATAATCCAGATCAATCAAACTCGGTTGGAGAACAGCCAACCAGCCGCTTAAACAACCGCGAAAAGTAATTTGGATCCTGATACCCGACCAATGAGCTAATCTCTTTGATCGAATGGCTATGCTCTTTTAACAGTCTTTTCGCTCTCTCTATTCTTATTTGTGTAAGCTGATCAACAAAGCTCTTTCGCAAGTAACGGGAAAAGAGATTACTGAGATAAGCAGAGCTCACGTCCACCTGATCAGCCACATCCGACAGTTGAAGCGGGTGTGAGTAGTTCAGTTTGATATAGTCGATTGCTCTTGACAGTACTTTGGGCAGATTTTCTGCCTGAACAGTTTTTATTTTTTCGGCCAGGGCTTGAGCCCATCCGGAATAAAAGGCCAAAAGCTCCTCAGCCGAACTCACTTTTCCTTCCCACGTATGCCCTGTCCGCATAAGATGAAAACCGGTAACCACAGAATTGGCATGCTCAACATACAGCAAAAGATCACACAGCACAGCCTCGGCCCTGCTAATAGTATCAGTGTAAGCAAGTACTGTTGAAAATATCCGTTTTTGCAGCCCCTCATCCCAATTCTGCAGCGCAGTTTCAAGTTCCCGCCGCCACTGCTCTGCGCATGACATCAACTGCTCAGAATCGTAAGACTCCATACCGCACCTCAATTTTTGACGCGCATCTAAATATGAGGTATTGATAGCCTCAAACTCAACCGACTTTCCAGTCACAAAATGCCACTGAGTAAAGCTGCCTTTTTCCGGATCGACTACAGCGGCAAGGTTCTCGACACCGGGAACGGAGTCTACTTCAGATATGTCCGGGAAAAAGAACAATACTTCCTGCTCAAAGGCCGCTGCAAGGCATGGAAATTTGAATTTTAATTTATTTATCACCTCACGGCCTATGCTGATAGGGTCTGCCGATAAATCCTCATGTATCCCCGCTGATGACGACCCTGTCGATGTCATCGATCTGCTGCCTCGCCATTTTAAAATACCCACACAGCCTCGGGAGGTCTTGAAGGAGAGTGAGGATTTGAGATAGGGAATAAAGGCGTTCACTTCACTATTCAGCTTTACTGCAACAAACAGCAGGGTTTCGATAGAACTGCTGAGGGTATGGTACAGTTCTATATGCTTGAGGCTCTCTCCTCGACCATCTAAACGCTGGTCCAGCGACTCGACCGCCGCATCCACCGCATCAATCAACTTTTTTCTTGAAAAGGGTTTTAAAATATAGTCCCGTACTCCCAGCTCAAAGGCCGTCTGTGCAATATCAAACCTTTCGTAGGCGGTAGTGAGAATCGGCAGTATATTGGGGCTTCTCCGCTTTATCTCACGCAAGGCCTCCAGTCCATCAATTCCCGGCATTTTAACATCAATCAGGATAATATCCGGTTTTGTCGCTTCGGCAATCTCAATAGCCTCACGACCCGACATACCGGTACCGGCTATCTCCAGTTCGGGACGGTACTTTTGCAGCATAAAGCTAATGCTTTCGATTACCGGCTGCTCATCATCAACTATCAGGACACTATACACGCTCAGCCTCTTCTTCCGGCAGCTCAATCCGAACCTCCGAGCCGGCTCCAGGGCTGCTCTCGATTGCAACTATATCTTCCCGGTTAAAGAATAGACGCAGCCTTAACACCACATTTCGCATTCCTAACCCGCTGCGGGAGGAAAAATCCTCATCGGAGAAGGAAATCGGCTTTAGGGCCGGTGCAATTTCATCCTGGGACATACCTCTTCCATCATCTATAACACGAAACACAATCTTACCGTTTTCCCTGCAGCCAGTCACACTCACCTGCCCTCCACCCTCTTGGTGTTCAAAACCGTGAATAATTGAGTTTTCTACCAGGGGTTGAAAAATAAGAGGCGGAAACCGAATCTGCCGGAGCTCCTCGGGAATACTAATTTCAATCCGATAGGTAGTTGCAAAGCGAACCTTCAGCAAATCAGCATAGTATCGCAACCCCTTCAGTTCATCGTCAATAGTATTGCTGCGCCAGAGACGGCGGACATTGTGACGGAACAAGTAGGCCAAATTCCCCATGAACTCAGCCGTCCGGTCAGCCTCTTCCAGAATCGCCAGCTGCACACCGGTGTTCAGTGAGTTAAAAAGAAAATGAGGATTCATTTGCGAGCGGAGCGAGGCCATCTCCGCGTTTTTTAACAGATGCTGCATTTCAAGGTTCTTTACTTTCTGGGCAGCCAGGTTTTTCTCTATCTGCGCTTTCTCCTGCATCTGTTCCACATAGCGGCGAATACTGTTCTTCATCTCGTTAAAGGCTTGAGCGGTTACCCCTATCTCATCATTTGTATTCACCTGCACATCTTCAACCTCAAAATTACCGCGGCTGATCTCTTCGGCAAGGTGGGCCAAACGCACTACCGGCTGGGTAAGACTATCGGTAAACAGCATAATCAGCAGTACTGTAAGCAGAATGGCAGTTACTACCAGATAAAAGTTAAACAGCTGGACCTGCTTATAACTCTCCGATAAAAAACGGTAGGCATCGGTGCGCCGATTCAGATTCTCAATCAAAACCTTGTCAATATATGAATTAATATAAGATGCGGTGAGTTCTGCCGACTTATATGCCTCTGAATACCCTACAATATCCCGAACTGTTTTAGCCTCAATAACCCCGTTCAACTGTATGGTATATCTATTAATCAGAGAGTTGATATCCTTCACCATCAACTGCTCCTGACTCTGATAAGGTGTATTTCGGCCGACAACCAAGGCTTGCAGGTTCTCCGTAGTACGCTGCACCTGTTTTCGATTCTCTTCGTGCTGTAAAAGCAGGTAGTTGTCAAGGGCTTGCTTGGTTTCGCTCAGCTGTCCCCGAATATTTCGCATGAGCACCTCTGTCCGGGTAAGTTGATCCACCCGGCCCCCCAAACGGAGCGAGGTAAACAGGCTGTACACACTGGTGAGGGCGGTAATCAGCATTATCAAGATAAAAAACAACAACAGACGATTTCTTATGGTACGTTTTGGTCTCACTGGCCATCCCCCGTGAGCACACGGCTGGGAATGTATATAAAGGAAGGCACGTACTGATTACTGTTAAGGCCCAGCAGGGCCTGCAAGCCTCGCTCTCCAATTGCTTTTGGATCCCGCACCAAAGTTCCGTAAATGTATCCGGCCTCTAAGCCGCGGGCTATTTCCTGGTTATAACCGTAGCCGATAAGTTTAATGTCATCCTCTTTCCCAAATTCCGCAACCACATTGGCCGCTGAGATAGTGTCGACCAAACTTGTACAGAAAATTACATTTACCTCAGGGTTTAGATAGAGTATTTGACGGCTCTTTTCTTCTGAACTGAGTACCCCTATTTGCGTTTTTCGCTCGGTAACTATCTCGTGGGAGTTCCCGCTGGATAGACTGGTGAGAATTCCATATTGAATAATACTCCACTGGGAGGCACGCTCGGAAAAGTATTCGTTTTTCAACAGCGCCGCTTTTGCCCCCGCCGGCTGGGCGGCTTGCATCAGACGTCCAATTTCCTGGCCCAGCTTAAAACTATTCGACCCCACAAAACCCGATCTCCGGCTCATTGGAGCATCCGACTCAAGGGTAACCACCGGTATTCCAGAGACAACAGCATGGTTAATTGCGGGCTTCAACTCCTCTTCATTGGTTACATACAGGGCTACACCGTCAACTTGGGACAATCGTGCTATCTCCATCAGCTCCAGGGTGCCGCTGCGCAGCTCCAGGATATTACGCGGCACCTGCAGCTCTACACCAACATTCATCTCCGCCGCGGCCTCTTGAATTCCCTCCCACATTTTTTGAAAAAACTCGTCCTCGATTGTAGGCAGGATCACCATAAAGTGATACCGCGCCGGTTCCGACTGAGAAAGATATAATTGCCCTCGCCGTGCATCCTGAATTATGAGCCGCACCGATTGAAAGGCGCTGAACAGAAACACGACAGCAAGCAGTATTATCACGCTTTTCACAAATATTTTACGAATCACGGGCTTATTATACACACAAGAACCACCCACTTGAAAGGAGTACAGCAGTAAATTATGCTAAATGAATGGCTGAATATTCAATCGCACCATTATACGATCTGCTGCTGTATCCTTTTGTTCACTCTCTGCGTCTGAAACTCCTGCAGCTGTGCATTGAGCAGAACTACTCCTCGATACTGGACGTATGCTGTGGTACCGGCCGACAACTCAAAATCTTGCAGAAACACGGCTTTGAGGTTAAAGGCGTGGACCTCTCGGAGGATATGCTCCGAGAATCTAAGAAAGGACCTTATGCCCCGGAATGCCTGCTCCAGGACGCTTCCGCCATGAGCTTCAGTTCAGAAAGCTTCGCCGCATCAATGACCACCTTTGCACTGCATGAAAAACCAAAGGAAATTGCTCAAGCGATCATTTCGGAGATGATTCGTGTAGTTCAGCCGGGGGGGCACCTAATTCTAACGGACTTTCACTTTACCAGCGCAAGCAGCAGGTATTCAAAATCGGTCATTCGCGCCATTGAATGGACCGCCGGTGGTGAGCACTACCGGAATTTTAGGAACTACATCAGTCTGGGAGGGGTTCCACATCTTATCAAGGGCCTTCCCCTAACACCAGTTAAAACCATTCCCGCCGGGCTTAACAGCATAGGTATATTTGTATACAAAGTACGTAATTGAGGAATATATAGGCATTATTCACTCAATACTTGACGGCAAAAAGACGATCATGGTATTATA
The DNA here is from genome assembly GCA_041686355.1 of Spirochaetaceae bacterium. GTDB lineage: Bacteria > Spirochaetota > Spirochaetia > DSM-16054 > Sediminispirochaetaceae > DSBN01. The sequence goes on along the minus strand of JAWLDZ010000016.1, from coordinate 10,832 downwards.
ACCGCGCCTTTGAAAAGGGGGACTTCATGTCCAACTCAACATCGAGTGAGACAGATAGAAACAAACAGAGAACAAAGAAGATCTACTGTGCAAATTGCAGTCACTGCAAATTGGTCCGTTCACCGCATGGTGACGGAAATCATTACACGTTACGGGTTCGTTGCGATGCCGGAAAATGGATCAAAAAACTTGGCGGCGAAAAGTATTATAAATACTTCACCGTAGCCCGACGAAGTATAGATGAGTGCGATGCCTATGAACCGATGGGAGATGAAAAGGAATTCATCCGAGAGTTGAAAAAGACCCTACCTATCAAGGACGAACTCTACTCCGAAACCGAATCTTAATAAGAACATTGTGAGTTAATTAAAATGAGAACAACCACTTTTACCCGTATTCTCCCATTTTTGATTGTTATAGCGACGCTGCTTGGTGCATGTGCCTCTCAGCCAGAAGAAATACCAGAAGACCTCGAGCCTATTGAGTACTTTCAACGAGCTCAGAAAATCGCCAGTGAAGATAATAATTATGCCCTTGCCAAACGCTATTATAAGTCGTTTATCGAGCAGTACCCCGACGATATACAGCGAATTGTAGAGGCAAAGTATGAAGTTGCCTATCTCTCTTACAAGCAGGGAGACTACGATTTATCGCGTCAGCAGTTTGAAGAAATGCTCTCATATTATGATGACGAAGGCTCAAGCGTGCTCCCTCGCTGGCCGCAAGTTTTAGCAGAAAAAGTGCTCGATAAAATGGAATCTGATCCCCAGCCAAAACAACCGACACCAACCCAAACGGCACCCTCCCAAAATTCGCCTGCCCAACCTCAGCCGCAATAGATGCTAATGCGGTAGAATTATAGTGTGAATTTCAATCCCCCGTTCCCGGGCATCACCATAAACTAATTGCTTGGTAATTTTTCCACGGGGGCGTGGATGGGGTGGGGCATCGCCGACTAATATAATCAGCCTTTTATCTGCTTTCCATTCGTATGAATGAATTCCGCTATGCAGGGCCTCATACACAGCTTCGGGAATGTCACGGCCGCCGTACACTCGGATTTTGTTTAATACAGCCTGAATTTTCCCAAAGTCCCGCTGAAAAGGATACGGTTTGGCCAGATACAGCTCGTAGTAATCTCGATAAAGCACAAAACCGAGCCTGAAATTGTCGTAACCCTTAATCTCCTCTTCCAGCATTGGTATGAGAGATTCACGAAGGTGGGGAATATCATCCTGCATACTTTTGGTGGTATCCAAGCAAAGCACTAGATCAATAGATTTCGCTTTAACCCCGCGCAGCACATCCCGCAGGTTATTAATTATATCTTCCTGCCCCTTTCCGTAAATTACTCCTCCGTTGGACTCCCGTGAAATTTCCTCATATGACTCCACCGTGTCCGGCATGTAATCATCGCCCTCCGCCGGCTTCGGTTCCATGGGTCGCTGAACAACCTCAATTACAAAGGGATTATCAACAAAGGGCCCCTCGTAACTGGCGTAGGGCTCAGAGAAACTGCGGATGTTGAGCCAAGTGCCGTTGAGTATCTGCAGCTCCCCCTCTCGGCTCCAGGGATAACCGTATTCAACCACATAGGGGATAAAAATGTGAAAAGCCTCGCCGAGGGAAGGGTGCTCTTCCGGAGTCGAATCGATCAGGGAAAACAGCCCCCGCTCTTTAGAAGGCAAAAACTCTCCGTCGAGCATCCGCTTTTCATCGCCGTTTACCGGATGATAATCCGGGTTACGGAGTGCGTAGGTGCTGACCTGCTTTTCCGGATCGGCGGTTGAGTCTGTCAGCAGTACCGACCCGATCCCCGGCTTTGCTTTGATCCATAAATCGTACCCCCCCTCCAGACTCTGCTCGAGGATAAGATCTTCGGCGCTGACCTGCAGGGCTGCCCGCTCCGGCAGTGTCTGCTCCTGCGTCGCTGCCTGCTGGGCCGATACCGGCACTATCGAAGTACAAAACAAGAGGATAAGAATGCTGCTCCATACAAAATAACGGCGGGCTCTCATGTCTCTATAATCGGCATAAACCAATCTAGTTTAACAAGAAACCCGCCCTGCCCGGCTTACCCGCCCTAAATTAGGCCAGCTCGCCGGATATTTTTTTAAACAGCTCAGTAAAATCAGAACCCTTCCGGTAAAACACCGGAGGGTAGCCAAGGGGTGCATCCACCGTCACATAGCCTCCGCTGTATTCTCGACCGCTCCACAGATGTATCCACACGTCATCGGGAAGATAGGCAGTACGCTGCCGTTTCCCCTTTTGATAGACCGGTGCTACCAACAGGTCGGAGCCGTACAGATACTCATATTTCAGCCCGTGCAGGGTCTCATCTTCGGCATACATGAGTGCCGGATGGCGGATTGGCGGCAGGGCTGTTTCGGCATACTCTCGGGCAAGCTGCTGGTGGTAGGGTTTGAGCATGGAGAAAAGCTTGGTCATCCTGGCCAGATGCGCCAGGGTATCCCCGTCCGAGTTGAACTGCCAGCAGTCTTCCGGCCGGTTGCTTTCGTGGGACCGCATTATCTGATTAAATGGGGCAAACTCGGCCCAACGCATAAAGACCTCTTTACTGCGCTTTATCCAGCCCAGGGAGGTAAAGCCGCCCAGATCGCTGTGATAAAAGCCAATCCCGCTGAAGCCGGCGGAAATCCCGGCTGTAATAGCAGTGGCTAAACCGTCTCCCAGGGACCAGTCAACTAGCTGATCACCTCCCCAGTAGGAGAGGGCATAACGGGAGGCACCGTTGTAACCGGAGCGGTTAAAGAAAACCACTTTCCCGAGTGCTCCAGCCTCTTCTACCGCCTCGCGATTCGCCCGGGCCCACTCAACGGGATACCGGTTGTGGTAGGTTTCCGCGCTTTCACCGGAATACAGCACCGCATCGGCCGGAAGATACTCACCGTAGTCACACATCCAGCCGTCCATGCCGATTCCCAGCATGTGCTCTTTAATAATGCCCTTAATCCACTCGAAGGCCTCGGGATTCGTCAAATCCAGCAGGGCTGCAGGAAACGTCGTAACTTCAATCAGGTAATCTTCACCCTTCACATTTTTAATCAGGTAGCCTTTTTCACTGGCCACCTGATACAGATCCTCTTCGATTGCAAGAAAGGGATTGATATAGCCTAAAAAGCGTACTCCCCGTTCATTGAGACTCTTAATCTGTTCAGGCAGCTGTGGGTACTGATCTTGGGCGTACTTCCAGTTCCACATCAGCTGTTTTCCGAAGGCGGTTACCCGCTTGCCTTCCCAGTCCTGAGTCCAGAGGCCGCCGACCTGCACCCCCGCACTGCGGGCATTATCCATTTTCTGCTCGATCTCCTCACTGCCGCCCTGAACCCCCAGCCACATACCGTCGTAGGTCCATTCCGGCAGGGGAGGCTGAATACCGTGTATGCGGTTCAACGCCGCAGCAGCGGCCGGAAACCCGTCCTCTACACCAATTCGGAGTACCGGCATTTCCCAAAAATGGAGGCTATATTGCCGGCGCCCGGTAAAATCAAACTCCGCATAGGCAGAGGCCTCGGCATAACAGTACCAGCCCTTGGAGCTGACAAAACTGGTGGCCGGGAAATAGGTTGAATACCAGTGTCCGCCGGCGTGGGAGTGAATATTTGCAAACTGTGTAATAAGCCCCTTCCCGCGGCCGACTCCCTGCTCCTCAACCCACAGGGGCACCTTGCTGCCCCTTAGGTCAAGCCGGGAGTACTGTTCTCCGCAGCCGTAGAGATGTTCCAGCTCTTCCGCGGCCAAGTTAAGCCACAGGCGATTGAAATCCGGAGCATTTCCATTACTGTCCTGCAGCCTTATAAAAAGTTCTCCGGCGTCAACGGTAAACTGTACTACAATCCCGTTTTCAGCGTGCAGCACAACTTCCTTTTCATTTGCCTCGGCTACCTTCAGCTGCCGCAGTACATGCTTTTGCTGCACTTGATCCTTGATCTTGAAATTGGCGTGCCAGTCTTGAAAGGAGCCCTGCCCCTTGCCAACGGTCACACAAGGCTGGGCCTCACTGTGATCAATAAGCCGCTTGCCTTTAAAATAGATGCGAATATGGCCGACAGACTGCTGCACCTGCAGCAGTCTATCGGAGCTGTGAGGAGTTCTTGTATACATAATATTAACCTTTTACCGCTCCGGCAGTGAGACCGCTGATTATCTTGTCGTGAAAAAACACATATACGATGATACTTGGAATCATCGCCAATACAACGGCGGCGTACATAGAGGGGTAGTCGCTGCGAAATTGGGTGGTAAAAAAGCTTATTCCCAGCTGTATGGTACGCACACTACTGGAGGAGGTCAGCAAGAGGGCATAGATAAATTCGTTCCATGACCATATAAAGGTAAGCGTACCTGCAGTTACCAGACCAGACCTGGAAAGTGGAAGCACCACCTTGGTATAACGTTGCACAAAAGAACAGCCGTCTATAATCGCCGCATCTTCAAGGTCCTTTGGAATATTGACCATAAAAGATTTAATCAGGAAAAAGGAAATCGGTATATTAATAGCAGCATAGGTAAGAATGAGCGCTGCCCGGGTATCGTATAAACCCAAATTTCGAATAATTGCCAGATACGGAACCATGAAGGCAACTATCGGCATCAGTACTCCGGCGACAATCACATTTGAAACGCTCTGTCTAAAGGGGAACTCTTCCCGGGAAATTACAAATGAGGCCAATGAGGTTACCATGATATTAAGCAGGGTTGCGGTAGTGGCAATGATAACCGAGTTCATAAACAGCACATGCATCTTTGCAACGCTGACCGCATTTATGTAGTTTTGTATTTGCCACACCGCAGGCAATGCCAAAGGATAGGCATTAAACTCAGCTTCGGTTTTGAAGCTAGTGAGGATGAGCCAAATGAGAGGCAGCACCGCGATTGCAAAAAAGAACAAGAGGTATGCCCACTTCAATAAATTAGTTATAACAGCTCTTAGTGTTTTCATTTTTTTCTCCAGTTGAATGCCTTACTGATCTTCGCCGGTAAGACTCTTACTGCCTAGGGTTCGGTTCAAAGTGACAATCACAAAAAAACCGACTACTACCAGGATTGTTCCAATTGTACTTGCCTGTCCCAACTTACGGGCACCGATCTTATCGTACATCATTAGGGCTAAGGTGGAGGTGCTGTGTCCCGGACCGCCGCCGGTCATCAGAAATGTCGCTTCAAAGTGACGCAAACCGTAAGCCATTGCCAAGGTCATAGCCGTGACAATGATACCCCATACCACCGGCAGTGTAATCAGGGTTTCCTGCTGCCACACAGAGGCTCCATCGATCTCTGCCGCCTCGTAATAGGAGGTAGGAATCGACATAACCCCGGCCAGAATAATGATCATAAAATAGCCAATGTACATCACCTCTTGGGCAACAATCGCCGGCAGAGCTGTGGAAAACTCACCCAGCCAGTTGTGTGACCACTCTTGTCCAGTAATCAATGTCAAAACCGCATTCAGAGCACCATATTCGGCGTTGTAAACTGCCTTCCAGAGCATCGCAATCGCTACTCCCGAAATAACCTTCGGCACAAAGTACACAGTACGCAGACTCTTCCAGAATCTCGGCTTACGCGCCAGGATAAATGCAATAACTGTGGCTAATCCTATCTGCAGGAAACCGAGGGAGAGGGACCATATGATGTTGTTACGTACTGAAATTTGTAGGGTAGTGGCTTTGAGCAGCTTTGAATAGTTTTCAAACCCAACAAATTCCATTGGGCTAATGCCGTTCCATGCAGTGAGGCTTGAAAAAAAGACAAACACAAAGGGATAGATAAAAAAGGCGGTATACATTGCGGTAATTGGAATCATGAAAATGAGAATCCACTTCCAATTTTTGTTCTTCACCAACATAAGAGGGGCTCCTTAAAAAGTGGACGAGGACCAATGGTCCTCGTCCGTAAATTTGCTCGCTTACATCAATTATAAGAGAAGCTTCTTACTCGTTGGCCGCTTCCAGCATTTCTACAAACTCTTCTGGAGTGGCTCGTCCAAGTGCCATCTGGTCCAATGCAGCTCCAAATTCCTGTACGGCCGAAGCGGAAAACTTACCTTCGAAGTGGCTTACTACAAAAGAAGCGTTTTCTTGTATCTCTACAAATTTTTTCTGCAGAGGATCTACTTCGTCGTTTTCATCAAAGCTGAACTTCGGAACCATTAAAGCACCGGAGTCCATCGAGATGCGCTTTACATTTTCCGGCTGACTCATGTACTGCAGGAAGGTCAAAGCAGCTTCGCGCTTCGCAGGATCATCGGTTGCACCGGATGCCAGTACCGTCTGAAGAAATCCAACCTGACCACCCTGCTCGCCGCCGGCGGCAGCCGGAGCTGAGGTCAGTTCAGTCGATTCATATACTTCAGGGGCGTTCTCGCGGATATTTCCAATAAACCATGGGCCGTTGCAGAATACTGCGGTTCTCTCAGCCAAATAGTGACCGGAAGGAACAGAAGGTCCGCCGCCGATGGCGTCTTTGGTAGTATTTCCATCTGAATAAAGCTGTTTCAGGATCTCCGCACCTTCTACATATACTGGATCCGAGAGAGGCTTGTCCCATACATCAGGACCGCCTACACTGGCCATTATGTGGGAGTACCACAGCATACTGGTCCATGCATTTGCACCACCGGTCATCTGAGAGGTAGGAGTCACATCGTTGGCTTTTAGCTTTTCAGCTGCATCCCAAAACTCATCGTAGGTTTCTGGAAAACCGTCGATTCCAGCTTCTGCAAAGAGATCGGCGTTGTACCAGATGGGGGTAATTGCAATCTCGTAAGGAATTACCTTGGTCTGACCGTTTAGGGTCACCTCATTTACAATACTGGAGTCAAACCGGTCGCCCCAATCGCCTGCCAGATCTTCGGAAAAATCTACCAGAATATCTCCGGAGTAGAAGTCCTTCGTATCAGGGTTCCACTTAAGGGTAAAAATATCGGGCACCTGTCCACCGGAAATCTGGGCAAGAATTTTCTTGTCGTAGATATCATAATCAGGCATCTCCTCGATTTCTACCTTAATTTGACCGGCATGCTCCTCATTGAACTCGGCAACAATGTCGGCTACCGCATCCGCTTTCGCATCTTCACCTACCCAAATACAGGGCCAGTTCAGAACAACCTCTTTTTCCGCTTCCTGCTGTCCACCGGCAAGCACCGGCATAGCCAGTACGGTACACAGAGCAATCAGCATAATTGAAAAAACAGTAATTTTTTTCATATTCCCTCTTTCCTCCTTTTGAAATGTTTATTTTCTTTCCATAAGTAAGTAGACCATAGAAATATGCAGTTGTCAACGAAAAATTACCGTCAAAACGAACCAATACCGACAGACATACCGATCATCAGCTTATTTGATGGTCCGCAGGGAGTATTGAAGCGACACATCAAACTGTTGAATCGCATACTCAAAGGTACTGTCGCTGTGGATGTCGGTGTACACCTCCTGAAACAGGTTATGCCCCCCGTGTAGTTTTTCAAAGTGACGGCTGCTTGCGTGAGCCTTAGATGCACTTACCGCATCGAGAGTCGCTTTATCCAAGGCAAAGGGGTTCGTACCAGCAAATATTCCCACATCCTCAACCAGAGGAACATCATTGGCCGGCCAGCAATCGCAGTCGGGGGTGATATTCATAGCAAAATTGATATAAAACGCTTTCTCGTTGAAGTATTGTTGGACCGAATAGGCGTACTCGGTTACCTTTTCAATAAAAATCTTACTATCCTCGCTTGAACCGGCCTCCATCGCCTGGTAGTTACATGCGGCCACACACTGTCCACAGCCGATGCACAGGGCATAATCGATTACCGCCTTATGCTCTTCCATAGTAATTGCACCTACCGGACAGACATTGTAGCACTGACGACAGCCGACACAGTTTTCGTGATTCACCACCGGTTTTGAGGATGAATGCTGCTCACGCTTACCGGCAATCGAGGCGCAGCCCATAGACATATTCTTAATGGCTCCGCCGAAGCCGGCTTCTAGATGGCCCTTGAAGTGGTTAAGAAAAATAATTCTATCCGCCTGGAGAATTCCTCCCGCCAGTTTGGCCTTTTTAATATGCCGGCCGGGAATTGACACTTCACGATAATCCAGCCCGCGAACTCCATCGGCCGGAATAAAGGGAGCACCAACAGTTGCATAGTTAAAACCGTGCTGCACTGCAGTTAAAGAATGGTCGACCCCATTGTGGCGTCCTCCGGAGTACAGCGTATTGGTATCGGTCAAAAAGGGCTTTGCCCCTCGATTTTTAATCTCTTCTGCCACAATACGGGCATAATTAGGGTTTAAGTAGCCAAGATTCTCGCGTTCACCCACATGCAGCTTAATGGCAACCAACTCGCCCTCTTTGATAGTTTCCAAAAAACCGGATTTCTTAATTAGTTTGCGGAATTTTTTCTCAAGCGAATTCCCAAAATCGGCCTGCATATCCGTAAAGAGTATCTCATTCATTAATCACGTCTCCTTATATAAGTACATTTGATACTACTGATATTTTAGGAGCTTTATCGGGTAAATGCAATGAGTTGGAGTTGGGAAGAAGGATGGGAAAGGCCCTGGAGATTTTTGAAAACGCCTGGATTAATAAAAGAATTAATAAAAGAATTAATAAAAGAA
>JAWLDZ010000016.1:0-2099 GCA_041686355.1 Spirochaetaceae bacterium | reverse complement strand
ATTAATAAAAGAATTAATAAAAGAATTAATAAAAGAAGTGATCCAGCACAAGGTCGGCTGCCCCTACCCCGGCCAGAATTGGATCGTACTTACAGGGCAGCACCACACATTTTTCATCAGTCTGTGCGGCTTCAGTCCACTTTAACTGCAGATGGATCTGTTTGGACAGGTAGTTGCAGAGTCCCTCCGAGCGGGTTACCAGTAAAAATGAATCGGGCCCGAACAGCTGGAACAGGCTGTACACCCCTTCAGAAAGAATTCGCGCTTTTTCATCAAGAACTTTCAGGACGGTTGCATTTTTTGAACTAATGGCCTGGTCAAGATCGTCAATGTTAATCTCTACCCCGGCCTCTCGAATATCATGAATCAGAGACTCCTCGGATACATAGCTCTCCAGGCACCCGCGGTGGCCGCACTCACACTCTCTCCCATTGATATCGATCGACATGTGACCAATTTCCAGAGTGGTTTTGTTATTGGTCACGAAAATATGCCCGTCATTGATAAACGAGCCACCGACACCGCTTCGTATCAATACGGTAAGCAGGGTGCGCTTATCCTGGGCAACACCATAACGGTATTCACTCAAAGCCACCACTGTGGCATTATTATGTACATACACCGGCATCCCAAAAGCCTCTTCGATCGGGGCTTTAATTGAAAAGTTACTCATACCGCGAATGCGGCCGTAATGCACTACCGTACCGGACTCAATATCCACACGTCCGGGTGCACCAATTCCTATTCCAATTAAGCGGTCAAGCTGGACCCCCGATCGCTGCAGGGACTTCTCAATCAGCTCCTTCAAAACAGTGACTACCTGCTGCGCATTAATAAAATCGTGGAGTTCAGCTACCTCTTTATACACCGGTTCGCCACTGAAGTTTACAATCACTATGGAAGCGGATCTTACCCAGAAATCTATTCCGATTACAAAGCGTGCATCCGCTTTACTTCGGTAGTATACAGGACGGCGCCCCTTTCGTTCACTGGCGCCAACCTTTTTATCGACCACCTCTATTAAGCCGCCCTCCTCCAGGCTTGAGAAAATTCGAAAGACCGTAGGAGGTTTGAGACCTGTCAATTGTACTACTTCGGACTGGCTAATACCTTCACTTTTGTGTATAATCCTGAGTACCAATTTTTCATTTTTCTCGCGGACGTCGTTTCCGCGCAGTGGTTCACCTATCATATTCGTTTCTTTCTTTAAAAAAGTACCTCAAGGGCAATAATACCAGAGGATCTATTCCCTGTACAGAGTTTTTTCAAAATTAGAATTACTCGCCCCTTGCATAATTAGAATACCTGTTCTATATTTATTTTCAGGAAGTAAATAATATATTCTCTCGCATAAAGGAGTCAGCTATGGATGAAAACACCTTGCAGGAGCTAAAAGATACCGCAAGGAGAATCCGCACTCTGACGATCGACCAAATCGGCTATTTCGGCGTTGGTCACATCGGAGGGGCGTTGTCAATTGTGGAAGCATTGACGATTCTATATTACCGCCATATGAACATTGATCCTGAAAATCCGACTAAACGCGATCGGGATCAATTTATTCTGTCAAAGGGTCATGCCGGACCGGCGCTCTACAGCGTATTGGCCGACAAGGGCTACTTTCCAAAAGAGTGGCTGCACACTCTGAACGTCGGCGGCACCCGCCTCCCGAGCCATGCCGATATGGTACGCACCCCCGGGATCGACATGACCGCCGGGTCTCTCGGTCAGGGCCTTTCCGCGGCAATTGGGAAAGCCCTTGGCCACCGGATAGACGGTATCGACAGCAAAATCTATGTTATTATCGGCGACGGAGAAAGCAACGAAGGCCAGGTATGGGAAGCAGCCATGAGCGCCAGCCATTATAAACTGAACAACCTGATTGCCTTCACCGACTACAACAAGATGCAGATTGACGGCTATACCCAGGACATCATGGATCTGGACGACCTCAATGCCAAATGGGTCGGCTTTGGTTGGAACGTATTGCGGGTCGATGGTCACAGCTTCCCGGCCCTCAATCGCGCTATCCTGAGGGCAAAAGAGGAAAAATGCCGCCCCACCATGATCATTATGGACACCATCAAGGGCAAGGGGGC
>JAWLDZ010000015.1:33985-45013 GCA_041686355.1 Spirochaetaceae bacterium | reverse complement strand
GGTCGACACCCCCCGGGGCGAGTTCTTTCATACCAACTGGACGGGAACGGGTATGGATGATGTAGCATCAGGAACGTACAACGCCTAAAGGCGCCTGTGTTTCCCCACATAACAAAGCTGCACCCCGTGAAAAGCACTGGGTGCAGCTTTTATGCATATACCAAGAGTCGGCCTCCCGCCCTACTTCTGCCCGTATAGAAAGCGCTGGTAACTGCGTAAAAACAGAATCTGCCGCAGCATATCCATACTGCCGTGGCGAATATTCCGTACCACTTCAATTGCCTCGGTCGCCGAACTGCCGTGTCGCACCAGGACTCCAGCGGCTATCAGGCCGGTTCGCCCGCAGCCGGCCATGCAGTGCACCAGAATAGGCTGCTCCCCCAAAATACCAATCAACCGTTCAATCAGTCCGTCGAACAGCTCTATCTTGTCGGGGACGGTGAAGTTCTCTAGAGGAAAGTGCACCACCCCCAGTTGATGCTCCTTGTATTCCGCCACCAGGTCGACATCGCCGTACAGGTCGTGGATTTCGTGGGCGGGCAGCAGCACCACCACCGTCCCAACCCCCCTGGTTTTAATATCCCCAATAAACGCATCTACCCGGCTGCGGACATCGCCGCCGTCATGGACCTCCTCCAGGGGATGGGACGAGAGATACATGTTGTGGAGCCCTTCAAGGGCTAAGCGGTCAATCTGTGCCATTCCTGTGTCCTTTTGAGAAGCTTATCTTTTCACCCGGGCGCTGCCGCCCTGTACCAGATGTTCCACCTCCTTAAGGGAGGCCATGCTGGTATCGCCGGGGGTAGTCATTGCCAGAGCCCCGTGGGCCGCACCGTATTCCACCGCCTGGGCGGCGTCTTTAAAGGTCAAAAACCCATAAATTAGGCCTGAGGCAAAGCTATCGCCCCCGCCAACCCGGTCCAGAATTTCCAAGTTCTCGCGATGGGCGGCTTCGTGAAACTCCCCGTTGTGCCAGCAAATCGCACCCCAGTCGTTCACCGTGGCGGTCTTTACCGTTCGCAGGGTAGTAGCAATTACCTTAAAATTGGGGAACTGCTCGGTGGCGTAGGCGATCATATTTTTGTAGCCGTCAATCTGGATGCTGCTGATGTTCTCATCCATCCCCTCCACCTCAAAGCCGAGGGCAGCGGTAAAGTCTTCTTCGTTGCCGATCATTACATCGATGTAAGGGGCCAGCCGGCGGTTTACCTCGATGGCCTTCTCTTTGCCGCCGATACTCTTCCAGAGGGAGGAGCGGTAGTTGAGGTCGTAGCTGACAATGGTGCCGTGTTTTTTCGCCGTCTTTACCGCATCCTCGATGACCCCGGGGGTCGTTTCGGAGAGGGCAGCAAAAATGCCGCCGGTATGCAGCCAGCGGACGCCGTGGTTGCCGAAAATTTCTTCCCAGTCGATATCCCCGCGTTTGAGCTGGCTTGCCGCCGAATTACCGCGGTCCGATACCCCCAGGGCCGCCCGCAGGCCGAAGCCCCGTTCGGTAAAATTGAGGCCGTTGCGTACCGTCCGGCCCACCCCGTCGTAGGGGACCCATTTGATGAAGCGGGTATCCACACCGCCCTGCAGAATAAAATCCTCGGCCAGGCGGCCGATCTCGTTATCCGCAAAGGAGGTAACCGTTGCCGTACGTAAATTGAAGCAGCGCCTGAGGGCGCGGGTCACGTTGTATTCTCCACCGCCCTCCCACACAGTAAAACTGCGGGCGTTCTTGACCCGTCCCTCGCCCGGATCGAAGCGCAGCATGATTTCTCCCAAGGAAATACAATCGTATGCGCAGGATTCACGAGGTTTTAACTCTAATGACATACCATCCTCCTCTTTAACTCAAAATAAAGTGATATATCACACTCTATCAGGCCGGATTGTAATTGTCCATAACAGATTACACGGATATTTCCGGCGGGGGGCTCGCCTTTTTCTGCTTTTTCATCGGGTAGTTGGTAAGCAGTAGTCCAAAGATAACCAGTAGTGCGCCAATGAGCACCGGCAGGGTTATCTGTTCGTTTAAGATAATAATTCCCAAAGCCATAGCAGCCACCGGTTCCAGGTTCAAAAAAATAGCCGCCCGCGGGGCTCCTACCGCCTTTATCCCCTCGTAATACCACAGATAGGCAATCCCGGCCGCACCAATACTCAAATACAGCAGGCCGAACCAGGTTTCGATAGGCTGGCTGTGCAGGTTGAAAATCGCACCTTCGTAGAGCACAAAGGGAATCATCAGCAGCGAACCTATCAGCGAACCGTAGGTCAGCAGGGTAAAAGGGGCAATTTCGTGCATGACAAATTTGGCGGTGATCGAATAAATCGTCCAGGTAAGCACGCAGCCCAGCAGAAACAGGTCGCCCGTGGAAATGGCTCTGGAGAGCAGCACCTGTATGTCTCCGTTGGTAATGGTAATCACCGCCCCGATAAAAGCGCTTACAATTCCAAGGCCCATCAGCAGGTTGATTCTCTCCCGGAAAAACAGGGCCGAGGCCAGGGCAACCACCGCCGGGGTAAAGGCAATAAACACCGCACTGCGTACGGCGGTTACCGTCCGCAGACCGGAAAAAAGAAAAAAATTGAACATCATTACCCCTGTAAAACTCAGAAGCACCAGCAGCAGAGCCGCCTTGCGTGAAGGTCTTGGAAATCCCCCCTCCCGAGCGTACAGAAAGGGCAGTAAAAACAGGCTGACCGCCAGAAAGCGGAGGAAGGCGGTGGTAAAGGGCGGCAGATTCGGTGCAACAACCCTGCCGGCTACCAACGCCCCTCCCCATAGAATGGGAACAAAGAACAGCTTCACATAATGTATTTTGAACACAGGCCAACCTCTTTTACTTTCTCTCGTATCGAAATTACTCCCGCATCCTAACCCGCCTGATTGTCATGGTCAATCAAAAGCTTTGATACCCAGCCCTGTCGCAGCCTTCTTAAGTGGATTCGCTTGCGTAGTTGTCGAAATAGCCCTGAATGTGGATAATCGGCGTTCCCTTGTCGCCGCTGCCGCTTAAAAGGTCGCACAGCGTGCCGAGGAGGTCGGTCAATTGACGGGGAGTGGTTCCCAGGGAGGCGTTTTTCCCCAGCAGGTCCGTCTCTTTCGAGCTAATAATCTCCCGCAACCTTTTCTCTGCCTCCGCTGCCGGTAGACCAGCCAGTTCGTTGTCCGCTACATATTTCATCTTGATCTCATTCGGTGTACCGATCAGCCCGTCGGTAAATCCGGGAGACACTACCGGGTCTGCAAGTTCCCATATCTTTCCCTGAGGGTCCTTGAAAGCCCCGTCCCCGTACACCATCACCTCAACCGTCTTTCCGGTCTCTTCCAAAAGTCGCCGTTGAACCTCACGGCAGAACTCCTCCGCTCCCCGGGGAAAGAGCTTAAGCCGAGTCTCCCCCGCCTGGTTCGAGCCCAACAGGCCGTAGTCCGGGTTATAGCCGCCGCTGCGACGGGGACGGCACATAAATTCGTCAAGTCCGACGATCCGTCGTCCCCCCTGGGCAAGCAGTTTTCTCTTGATGCGCTGTCTGTCATGGATATGGGCCACCAGCACGTCCTTTGAATAGTCGAGGGCCCGCAGAGGATCGTTGGCCAGCACCACCTCGATGTTGTCATGTACAGCGAGTCCGGTGTACAGGTCGATATAATCAAGTCCTGTGAAAGGGTGTGTAAAGCTGTGCCCGAAGTGTGCCCTGTAATCAGCTTCCCTCAACACATCCGTGTAAGGGTTAATCCCAGCCTTATCCATCTCATCCACATCCATCAGATGGTTGCCCACCTCGTCGGAGGGGTAGCTGAGCATGACTATGACCTTCTTCCCGCTCATGGCAAGGCCCTTCAGAATTAATGAAAACCGGTTACGGCTTAAAATCGGAAAGAGCACCACAAAGGTCTCCGGGAAAAGCTCTCCGGCCTCCTCGGCAATCTCATCTATCTCTACGTAATTTCCCTGTGACCGGGCCAGAAGAGACTCAGTGATTCCGATCACATCGCGATCCCTCAGCTTGAACCCGTCCCGGCGGGAGGCCTCCAGCACGCTGTCGACGGTTATTTTTTCAAGATCATCCCCCTGCGAAATAATCGGGGCTCGAATGCTGCGGGCGTGGGTACCAATGATTCTCTCCATATATTTCTCCTGCGTTTGTATGGTGCTAAGTATAACATGAAGAATGCTGTTCCCGCAAAAGCCTATGAAACCTGTGTTCGTTTTAGAGTTGTTTCAGAGAATCGCTGTGACAGCTGACAATCTTCTGCAAATGTGCTACACTCCGCGGTTGAAGTATCATGGCAAAAACTACACAAGCAACACAGAAAAGTTCTAAAAAGAACAAAGAGTACGATGAAAGTACGATCAAAACTCTTAGCAGCCTCGAGCATATTCGCCTGCGGACCGGCATGTATATCGGCCGTCTTGGAGATGGTTCGAATGTAGACGACGGTATCTACATTCTGCTGAAAGAGGTGATCGATAACAGCATCGATGAGTATATCATGGGCCACGGTTCGCGCATCATTGTTCAGGTTGATGGGGACCGGGTAAAAATTCGAGACTACGGACGCGGAATTCCCCTCGGAAAAGTGGTGGAATGCGTTTCGGTAATCAATACCGGTGCAAAATACAACGACGAGGTATTTCAGTTCTCCGTAGGGCTCAACGGGGTAGGGACCAAGGCGGTCAACGCCCTCTCTAAGCATTTCAGGGTTGTCTCCTTCCGGGAGGGCAAGTACTACGAGGCGGTTTTTTCAAAGGGAAAATTTCTCAGTGAACGCAAGGGTGCTAAGAAGGACGAAAAGAACGGCACCTACGTAGAGTTTGTTCCCGACCCGGAGATTTTTGACGAGTTCAGCTACAACTACGAGTTCATCGAGCAGCGTATGTGGAATTATGCCTGTTTAAATGCCGGGTTGACTCTCTGGTTTAATAAAAAGAAGTTCTTGTCAAAAAACGGGCTGCTCGACCTGCTGGACGGGGAGATCGGGGACGAGACCCTCTACGAAATTGGACATTTGAAGGGCGATCATCTCGAGTTTGCCTTCACCCATACCAATACCTACGGCGAGACCTATTTCTCTTTTGTGAACGGCCAGTATACCAGTGACGGGGGTACTCATCTGAGCGCCTTTCGCGAGGGCCTGTTGAAGGGAACCAACGAGTTTTTCAAAAAGAACTACAGCGGAGTGGATGTGCGGGAGGGAGTGGCCGGAGCCATTGCGGTAAAGTTGCAGAATCCGGTGTTTGAGAGCCAGACCAAAAACAAGCTGGGCAACAGCGAAATCCGCAGCTGGATTGTGGGCGAGGTAAAATCGGCGGTAGTCGACTTTTTGCATAAAAACAAAGAGGCCTCCAAGCGCCTGGAGCAAAAAATCGAGAGCAACGAGAAGTTGCGTAAAGAGTTGAACGCCGTGAAGAAAGAGGCCCGGGATGCGGCCAAAAAGGTAGCCCTCAAGAATCCCAATCTGAAGGACTGCAAGTACCATCTTGGCGATAAGCATGGTGATGAGTCGATGATCTTTATTACCGAGGGGCAATCCGCCTCAGGCTCGATGGTCTCGGCCCGGAATGTATATACCCAGGCTATTTTCTCACTGCGCGGAAAACCCCAGAACGTGTTCGGAAAAAATAAGACTGCTATTTATAAAAATGAAGAGCTGTTTAATTTGATGATGGCCCTGGGCATCGAAAATAATGTCGAAGAGCTGCGCTACGGAAAAATCATTATTGCCACCGATGCCGATCACGACGGATTTCATATTCGCAATCTCCTGCTGACCTTCTTTTTGAGCTATTTTGAAGAGCTGGTGGTCTCGGGGCGCCTGTATATTCTGGAAACTCCCCTGTATCGGGTACGGAACAAGAAAACGACCCGTTATTGCTACAATCCCAAGGAGCGGGATAGGGCCCTGGATGAGCTTTCAGCTCCGGAGGTCACCCGCTTTAAGGGTCTCGGTGAGATTTCGCCGAAAGAGTTCGGCCAGTTTATTGGTGACGACATTCGTTTAATCGAGGTAGATATGAAGTCGCTTAAGAATTTGCATGAAACCCTCTCGTTTTATATGGGCAAAAACACCCCCGAACGGCGGTACTACATAATGGAGAACCTCATCTAAGATGTCATATGTTCGCAGTATCTACAATAAAAACTTTCTTGAATACGCCTCTTATGTAATTAAAGACCGGGCTATTCCGGACCTGAAGGACGGCCTGAAACCGGTGCAGCGTCGTATTCTGCATACCCTCTTCGAGGTGGATGACGGCAAGTTTCATAAGGTGGCCAACGTAGTCGGCTCTTGTATGAAGTACCATCCCCACGGCGATGCCTCGATCTATTCGGCCCTGGTGGTACTGGCCAACAAAGAGCTGTTTATCGACAGACAGGGAAACTTCGGCAGCTTGCTCACCGGTGATGAGGCTTCCGCCAGCCGCTATATCGAGTGCCGGATCGAGCCCTTTGCAAAGCAGGTGCTCTATAACCCTGATATTACCGAATATATCGACTCCTACGATGGGCGCAATAAGGAGCCGGTGGTTTTTCCAGCCAAAATTCCGGTGGTTCTGCTCCACGGAGCAGAGGGGATCGCTGTGGGAATGTCCACCAAAATCCTGCCCCATAACTTCCATGAGGTGCTGCAGGCGGTCAAGTCGGCCCTGCGGGGCGAAGAGTTTGAGCTGTACCCCGATTTTCCCGGAGGCGGGCTGGTGGATGTCTCGGACTACCAGGATGGTTTGGGAAAGGTTTTGGTACGGGCCCGGGTAGATACGACTGATCCCAAACGGATATTTATCCGGGAGTTGCCCTTTGGTTCGACCACCGAGAGCCTGATTAACTCGATAGAAACCGCCGCCCGCAAGAACAAGTTTAAGATTTCGGGTATTAACGACTTTACCACCGACAAAGTGGAAATTGAAATAAAACTGGCCCGGGGCGAGTATACCCAGGATGTGCTGGATGCCCTGTACGCCTTTACCGACTGTGAATATGCCATTTCGGTGAACCCTCTGGTGATCAAGGACAATACCCCGACGGTGATGCCGATTAGCGATATTATTCGTTTTCACGCTAATCATATAATCGAGGTGCTTACAGCGGAACTGAAGGTTGAACAGGGGCACCTGCGCGACAGGCTCCATGCCCGGACCCTCGAGAGGATTTTTATCGAGGAGCGGATTTATAAAAAGATTGAAGAAATGACCACCCAGGAGGCGGTCATACAGGCGGTCTTTGACGGTTTGGAGCCCTTCAAAAAAGAGATTCCCCGTCAGGTGACTCAGGAGGATATCGAGCGGCTGCTGAGAATTCCAATCCGGCGTATTTCCCTGTACGACATCAACAAAAACCGCAAAGAGGTTGCGGAGATCAAAGCGCGGCTGAAAGAGGTGAAATACCATCTAGAGCATATTCGCGAATATGCAATTGGTTTTCTCGACCGCATGATGGAGGTGATGTCCGACCGATTCAAGCGGCTTACCAGGGTCGGCTCTTTCGAAAAGACCGACGTACGCGATGCCGCCCAGCGGAACCTTGAGCTGCGCTATGATAAGTCTACCGGTTACCTGGGCTACGAGGTAAAAACCGGGGCGAGTGTGTGCGCGGTAAACCAGTACGATCGGGTGCTGGTGATACGCAAGAGCGGTATCTATTCGGTGATCGATGCCCCGGATAAGCTGTTTGTTGACAAGGGGATGCTCTTCTGCAGCCTGGCCGACAAGGATGAGTTGGCCAAGTATGTGTTTACAATTCTGTACAAGATGAAGGACAGCGGGGCCTATTACCTTAAGCGATGCAGCATCGAACAGTTTATAATCAAGAAAACCTATCATCTGGTACCGCAGGGGGCCGAAATCGTCGACTTTACCACCCGTGAAGATGAAGAGTTTGTGTTTCTGTATAAAAAGAAGCCCCGTCTGAAGGTGTTGGAAGAACGGTTTCGGGTGCAGGATTATCTGGTGAAAAGCGTCAAGGCAAACGGAACACGGCTTACCACTAAAGAGACGCGCACTGTAAAACGGGTGTTATTCCGTAATAAAAGCAAGAAGTAGGGTATGAATAAAGATTTGTTTCAAGATATTGGCAGGCGGATTGTCTACGAGGATAACCATCTGCTGGCCATTAATAAGCGGATAAACGAACCGGTCCAGGGGGACAGCTCCGGCGACCCGGCTCTATTCGATTTAATGAAAGAGTTTATCAAACAGCGGGATGCAAAGCCGGGAAACGTGTTTCTGGGTCTGCCCCATCGGCTTGACCGTCCCACCAGCGGTTTAGTGCTGATGGCAAAAACCGACAAGGCCCTCACCCGACTGGGCAAGTTGTTCAAAGGTCGGGATGTACGGAAAATATACTGGGCGGTGGTTGATAAGATGCCCCCGGGCGATAAGGGGGTTCTGGAGCATTATCTGTGGAAAAACCGATCTCAGAACAAATCCTACGCTGTCTCGAAGGCAAAGGCTGAGAAAAAAGGTGCCAAGCTGGCGAAGCTCTCTTACTCGCTGATAGCCGCCACGGACAACTACTATCTGCTGGAAATTGAGCTGGAAACCGGCCGGCATCATCAGATCCGTGCGCAGCTGGCCACGGAGGGATGCTGTGTGAAGGGCGATCTGAAGTACGGTGCCCGCCGTTCTAATCCGAATGGCGGTATTCATCTGCATGCTCATCGGCTGGTTCTGGAACATCCGGTGCAGCATACCACCCTGGATATAAAGGCCGATCCGCCGCAGGATGTGCTTTGGGAGACCTTCGACCATAATACCCGGCCCTAGCATGGTTACCTTAACAAGTTTACATGTTTAGAAGCTTTGTGTTGAAAATTGTAAACTCTCGACGTATACTCAAAATAAGAGCAAAAAGGTAGGTTTATGTCGAAACTGAAAGATTTGGAACACATACTGCGTGCCTATACCCAGAAGAAGAAGGTTTCCACAATTTCTCGCTATAATCTTGAACGGTATGCCGGCAATTGGGCCGGGGAATTTCAAAAAACCCGTCCCGGATTTACTCCCTTTGGGCAGATGGCTCCAGCGGAGTTTGATTCTTTACTTGAAGAGGCTCAAGAGGAAGGGATCTGTGCACTCATTGCGGACGATCAAAATGCCCAGCAGGTAGTATACCTCAAGTATTTTCCCCATATTATTCGTAAAATTTATGAAGAGGCCAGGAAAACTCCTGATAACTCCTTCCCCAATGAAGATATGCTCGGTGAAACGATGCCGGATGCGGCTGTTGAGGTAATCGATGTAAAGGAGCACTTCGTACCATTGTTAAAAAACCTTAAGGGAAAAAACAGTACGGTGTTTCGTCTGATTTTCCCGGAGGGAGTTCGCTCGATGATAATCATCGGCGAGCTTATTCACAGCCAGCTCTTGTCGATGTGCATGTTGAAGCTGCGAGCTTATCTTGCACTTCAGAAAAATTCCGACTATGTAATCAATAAAATTCACGGCTTGTTTCCTCATAAGGAACAGCCTGTAAAAGATCTGTTTTCAAACATCATGACCCAGAGGGAAATTGCAATTACTACGATTGCCGATCCCGATGATTTCACTTTTCAGTTCTGGACGCACCTGTCGACCTTTGTAGTGAATGAGTTTCGTGAAAAGGCCAATAAGCTTGACCGTGAGCACGGCTTTAGCCAGGCTTGCTATCTGATTGGTCTGTTTGCCCTGCACTACAAGGGTCTGAAAAAACAAAAACTGGAAAAGGAGCAAGCCCTTCGGTATGTGCAGCAGGGAATCAAAAAGCCTCCCTATTTCTACAGTTTCAGTGATATCCACGGCATGCGGGACAAGGTGGGTTTTCCGATCTCAAAAAAGATTTCTCAGCAGGAGCTGGCCCACTACTTGGAGCGGAAGACCGCGCGCGAGAAAAATGGCCCGCTGACCGATATAGTACGGCTGATGTCCGCGGATAAGAACGAGTACTACGTGAGCAAAGAGCGCCTGCTTAATCTTGTGCTGCAGAGGGCGCAGGCCTTCGCCAGGCAGGTCCGGGGGCAGTATGTAAAGGAGTGGGCGGAGGTCCTCGGCGATTATAAGAAATTGGCGATGATGAATCACCGCGAACTGTTTCAAAAAGATATATGGAACCGAATAACGGACCAGGATCCACTGCTGGCCCGTCTGCTCCAGTACGAGCTGCTGTTTATCTGTCTGAATGAGACCAAACCGTCTAAAGAGGTGTATATAGAGGCGAATCGGATTATCGATGAAAAACAGCAGCGGCTGATCCCGGTCGATGAAATCCTCCGTCTGGATCCAAAACGGATTATCCGGGATGCACGTACCTATCTGCCCCTTTGGAAGAGTGTACCGGTTATTGGTCGGATAGGGGTAGTACTGGGCAAGTTGTGGAAGAAGTTGGTAAAAGGGGCGGAATCGATAAAAGATCCTTCGGACCTCTATGCTTCATTTACAAAATCCCACGAATCTCGCGCGCGTGCACAGGCGGGGGGCGATTCAATTGACAATGAGTTTCCGTCAAAGAAGGAACCCCCGGTCTCCGGAGCAAAACAGTTTGGTGCCCGCGACGGCGGCCATGGAGGCGAGGTTGGGGAGCGTGATGTAAGTAATCAGGTGGCCTTCAAGAAGGCCTTGTATGAGCTAAAGCGAAGTTATATTGGTACCAACGGGAATATCGATCAGAGCCTTGATGAGCTTATTGAAGAGTGGAATCCCCTGGTGGAAGGAAAATCTAAGAAGGATCTGATAGAGGACGTAAATTCAGCGGTACGCGATTTTCTCCGCCATATCAAACGCAGTTTGATGGTTACCCCGCCGGATGAACAACGAATCCACAACCTCAGTAAGCAGATAGCTGAGTACGATGCTTTTAAGAGAATAAAGCGCAAAGAACCCTTTCGTCGCTACATCGAGCTCTATATGATCAAGCTCTTGAGCAACCGATAAGGTAAAACAATAATTCTAAATTTACCTTCTCATTTACCTTCTCATTTACCTTCTCATAGTGTTATTTGACATTCTAGACCTAAGACTATATTCTTAAGTTGTGAAAGGGAGAGCTGTATGAAGTTAAATA
>JAWLDZ010000015.1:19831-33885 GCA_041686355.1 Spirochaetaceae bacterium | reverse complement strand
ATTTACCTTCTCATTTACCTTCTCATAGTGTTATTTGACATTCTAGACCTAAGACTATATTCTTAAGTTGTGAAAGGGAGAGCTGTATGAAGTTAAATACCTTAATAGTTGACGACGATGAAATGGTGTTGACCTTGTTAGATCAATATTTAAAAGAAAGAGATAATTTGAATGTGCAAAAGGTGAATAACCCCAAAGAGGCATTGAAGATAATAAATCAGGAGAAAGTGCACATTATGATTCTTGATATTGTGATGCCGGAGATGGATGGGATTACCCTCCTAGAAGAGGCTAAAAAGGTTGATCCTCTGACCCATGTGATTATGATGACCGCCGATTCTACCCTGGGAAGGGTGATTGAATCCCTCGGGTATGGCGCGATGGACTTTGTCATGAAACCTTTTGAATCTCCCGAGGCTATCGTCAGTGTCATAGATGTATCTGTTCAGCGGTGGGAACGGTGGAATCGGGTGCTCAAGAAAACTGCTAAAAAGACCCTTTCGGAGAATTAGATGGGGCAGGACACATCACTCAGTGCTCAGTTTTTTCAGGAAGCTCTGGATATTCTTTCAAACGCAGAGGAAATAGTGCTGCAGCTGGAGCAGCATGGAACCGATCAAGAACAGGTTCACTCTCTTTTTCGTTTGTTCCATACCCTTAAAGGCAATTCCAATATGGTCGGGGAGGAGGAGATCAATGCCCTCACCCATGTTCTAGAATCGGAATACGATCAAGTTCGAACCGGTAAGCGCCCTCTTAATGAGAATCTACTACAGCTCACCTTCGAGGTCATTGATACATTGACCGCCGTTGCTCAGGAAGGAGATTCCCAAGACTATATAGAGCAGATGCAGTCCAAAGCCCGGGAGCTAAAAAATATCAGTGCCACGGCTGTTCCTGGCCCGACCGTCTCTTCCCAGGCGGACGAGCAGACTGTGTCTGTGAAGCCGGATTCTGCAGCTGAAACGGGACCTCGCCAAGGGCAGAGCATGGCTTCGGTAAACCAGGCCAGGGGGATTGAAAAATCATTTCAGAATGAAATAGAAGTTGGTTTGAGCTTATGGAAACCGGTGCTCCACTCATTTTTCAAGTGCGAGGAGTTGGCCTTTCGCTTGCCGACGGCTAAGGCTGACCTGCCGGAGCTTCAGATGGACCTGGGAATGGAGGTGATCGAGCTTCGATCGCTAATTGAGGGCGATGCTGCTGATACCTTTGCACCGCTGAACAGATTAGCTGTATATCTTGAAAAGTTAACGGCTACTCTTGCACGGGAGCAAATAGCCTACAATGAAATAAGCTATGAACTTTTGTATGTCTTGTACGATGATTTTAAGCGCAGCATGTGGGAGCACCTCTATTTTACCGGTGCCCTGGGATATAAAAAAATTGTAACCATGGAAGAGCTGAATCGTATTGAAGCTGAGCTTGGCCCGGGGGACAGACTTTGGATAATTGAACTTGCCTTTGCATCGGAGAACTCAGTAAGAAGAAGTGACTTTTTTTCTAGACTGATAGAAATAAAGCGGGGTTTAGAAGTGCCTCTTGTTTTTATCAGTCCACATTCACACTATTATCGAAAAGCAGCCGATCTGATAAGTCAGGCGCTGGGTAGTTATACCCGGATCGCCGGAACTCTGGAAGAGGCTGTAAGAATGTATATTTTGTCGGAGGAATAAATATGGGTAAGAAACTGCTGATTGTCGATGATTCTTTTCTTGTACGAAGTGGATTGCAGGCGGCGCTTAAAAAGACCGGCAATTGGGAAGATGTAATACTAGCAGAAAACGGAAGAATCGGAATAGATAAAATAGTGTCCGACAAACCGGATGTGGTGCTGATGGATGTAGAAATGCCGGAGGTTGACGGACTGACCGCGCTGAAAGAGATAAATGCAAAAAAGCGGGCTGGAGAAATACCGAATACATTGCCAATAGTTATTCTTAGCGGCACGATGTACGAGAACAATGAGAATGTACGCAAGGCAAAGATGCTCGGTGCAGCTGAAGTAATTGCGAAACCCGAAGGAAAATCATCAACTTTATCAATCAAAGTAGATGAACTAGAGGAGCAGGTTTTAAAGTTGCTTTAGAATCGACTGGAAGATATGGAAAATATTGATACTCTGAACTCTCATATTTTAATAATCGATGATGTTGCACCGAATCTGGAGATAGCTAGGGCAATACTGCAGAAGGCCGGCTTTCGGGTCTCTATTGCCGAGAGCGGTTTTGCAGGTCTAAAGGTGCTGAAACAGACATCAATCGATCTTATTTTACTTGATATTATGATGCCCGAAATGGACGGGTTTGAAGTAGCCGCCACTGTGAAAGGGATGGAGGAATATGTTGATCTGCCGATCATCTTTCTTACCGCTCGCAATGATGAAGAGAGTCTCACTAAAGGCTTCGAGCTTGGTGCGGTTGATTACATCACAAAACCTTTTCGGGGTGCTGAGCTGCGCATGCGTGTTCAGAATCATCTGCAGCTTCGCTTTATGCAGCGGCAGCTGCAGGAAGCAAATGCTTCGAAGGATAGATTTTTCTCGATAATTGCCCACGATCTGCGCAGCCCCTTCACTGCTCTGGTTGGAATGTCACAGTATTTAGCCACCGGTATCGATACACTGGATGCTGAAACGGCTAAAGAGTTCCTAGAGGGGATGCATAAGTCCTCTAAAAACGCGTTTAACCTATTAGAAAATCTTCTAGAATGGTCACGTATACAAACCGGACAGATGCTGCTTAGTCCGGAGGAGATAGACATTAGCCAAATTGTGCAGGAAAACCTGATGCTCTTTGAAACGAATATAGAAAATAAAGAGCTGCAGATAGAAAATAATCTGCTGACGACTGAACCGGCGTATGCTGATGAAAATTCGGTCAATATGATTGTGCGAAATTTGTTGTCGAATGCAATTAAATTCACCCCTAAGGGGGGTAGAATAACTCTTTACAGCCAGCGAACCGAGACTGATGTGGTAGTAACGGTGCAGGACAGTGGAGTGGGTATTGAACCGGAAGTGCTTCCTGAGTTGTTCCGGATTGATATTCGGCATACAAACAGCGGTACGGAAAATGAGAAGGGATCCGGTTTAGGCCTTGTGCTATGCAGGGAGTTTGTTGTAAAGAACGGTGGGCAGATTGTCGCTGAGAGTGAGCCTGGACAAGGTGCTCTGTTTATGTTTACTCTTCCTTTGAAACGGTAACTCTTGAAGTCTATTTAAAATCGATTATAAACTACCTTACTTGTGGTCTGTAGGTACTCGGAGGAAAGAATGAAACGAACATCAATACCATTGTCGGAACGTAAAGATCTAGTGATAGAAAGCCCTATTAGAAAACTGGTGCCCTATGCCGATGCGGCCAAGAAAGCGCAGATCAAAGTCTTTCATCTGAATATTGGTCAGCCTGATATAGAGACTGTTCCAGTAATGAGACAGGCTTACAGCCGTCCCCCTGAGATAATTGCCTATGGTCCCAGCCAGGGGCTGCCGGAATTGCGTGAGAAGTTTGCCGAGTATTACCAGCGACACGGATTGAAGCTGTCCATGGAGAATATTTATGTGACCAGCGGGGGCAGTGAAGCGATTACTTTTGCACTGATGGCGGTTACTTCCCCTGGAGATGAAATTATAATTCCCGAGCCTTACTATGCAAATTATAACGGTTTTGCCGCTATGAGCGGCGCAAAAATTGTTCCGGTAACCAGCCGTATAGAAGATGGGTTTCATTTACCTAAAATCGAGGAGTTTGAAAAAGCTGTTGGCCCTAAAACCAAGGCAATCATGTTCAGTAATCCCGGAAACCCCACAGGAGCTGTCTTTTCCAGGGAAAGGCTCCAGGAACTGGTCGCCTTCGCCCGTCGACACGATTTGTTTATCATCTCTGATGAGGTATATCGTGAGTTTACCTATGAGGGACGAACTGCTATCTCGATTATGGAATTTGAGGGGATTGAGGAGAACGCCATTATGGTCGATTCAGTCTCTAAGCGCTACAGCGCCTGTGGAGCTCGGATCGGAACGCTGGTGAGCCGCAATCAGGAGGTCCTGGACCTTGTGCTCCGTTTTGCCCAAGCCCGGCTCTGTCCTCCTACGGTCGACCAGACAGCAGTAGCTGCTGCTGTAAATAACTCCGATGAATACCTGGAGCGGGTACGTTTTGAGTATAAAGCCCGTCGCAACTTTATGGTAGAACGGCTTCAGGCCATCGATGGCGTTCGGGTCTCATCACCGGAGGGTGCTTTTTACATTATTGCAGAGCTTCCGGTTGAGGATACTGAAGAATTTGCAGTCTGGATGCTGCGTGATTTTCATTTAGATGGCGAGACATTGATGGTAGCTCCTGCCCAGGGGTTCTACGCAAGTCCCGGACTGGGGAAAAAGCAAATTCGGCTGGCCTATGTGCTTACCCGTGACAAGCTTGAGCGGGCTGTACGAATCTTAAAAACGGCCTTGGAGATTTATACACAGAAGCAAAGGGCTTAATCGACAATCTCGAGGGCTGCCTGGGAAGGCTGGACTTCCGTTTTATCCTGTTTTCCTGTGTCGTTAGTGGAGTAGAAGATAAGACCACGGCTGCTGCGCCCATCAATTTTTACCCCCAGGGGATTCTCAAAGTGAACCTGCCGTAAGAAATCATTTTCGAATTCAGGATCTTGTCGCTCAAGGTATTCCAGATTAAACACTCCGTCCTTCATAAAGGGATTGATGGTTAAGTATGCATTCTGCAAGCTGGTCAGGTTCTGGAAAAAATGGGTGCCCTGACTAGGATCCACCCGAAAATTCGACAGACCCATTTCTACTATTACCCGGGCATATGAGATTTGAGACCAGTTAATCGGAATGCCCAGCCACGGATCGCTGGAGCCGAGCCGTCCAGGGACCACCAGGATGTAGCCGCGCTGCTCTTTTTCAAAGCGTTCGTTCAATTCGCCGATCATCTCGGCCATGGTCTTGGTGTGGGAGGGGTTAAATGTCTCAGGTTTTATGTATACAAGGTCGTGGAGTTCTTCATACATCCCGTTGCCCATTGCCTTGTTGGAATAAATGAGAGTTTCTTCGGGCAGTTCATCGGATATGTCGATGTCCTCCTGTTCAGAACCTTCTACAATCGGCCGAATCTGCAGAAAACTGAATACAGACGGCTGGTTCGAGGGAGTATCGAGGTCTACGGCAAACTCTATTTCGATGGGGGTATTAATAGCCGTTTGGCCCATCTCAAGCAGGTCCTTAATAATCTCAGCCAAGGGGAACATTTTGTATTTAAGGATACTGGCAAAGGTTAGTACCCGTTTGCCCTGGTAGCTTGTGCCGTCTCGCAGCACATGATTCTGAAAATCATAGGTCGAAGCTAGGAATTTTAATGAGCCATGACCTTCTGCCTGGGAAACATCGTACCGCTGTATACAGGCCCCGTCGGAACTCCTGGCGCAAAAGCTGTCCGGAGACATATCAACCGCATAGAACTCCTTCTGAGTTTCTTTCAAGGCTGTATCAATAGAGGAGAGCTGCATGATTTTTTTAGGCGAACTTGGGGAGAAACGCAGGGAAATACCGCCATCTACCACCATTTTTCCCAAGCCGAAGGCAACATTAGCGATTCCGCCGTCGGGTTTTTCATTCTCAACCGGATAAAAGTTTAGTGATCGGGCCACTCCCGATATGTTGGGGTAACAGAGCTTGTTGTCATATACTTGGCCGGTGATCTCCTGTATTATGACTCCCATTTTTTCCTCTTCAACCATATTTCCGGTGGCGTGCATGTAATCTTTGCTGCTCTTGTAGTAGGTGGAGGCAAATACACTCTTTACTGCATTTGAAAGGTCATGAAAGCGGTGTTCAAACTGGACATGGTTGTTCGGCAGCATAAAGGTGTCGTAGATCCCGGCAAAGGGCTGGTAATGGGAGTCTTCCAGCAGACTTGATGAGCGGACTGCAAGCGGTTTGGTCACCACTCCTAGGATCGCAGCCAGATCTTCGTTTAACCTCTGGGGCAGGTGTGCTTCGAGAAAGGCTTCGAGCAGCTCTTCATCACTGCGTTCAGTCAGCGCAACCTCATACAGGGAGTTCTCCTCCATAAAATCATCAAACACCTGGGTAGTGAGCACCACGGTACGCGGGATTGTCACCACTACTCCCGGATATTTATAGGAGATGCGCTTGTGCTTCAGCTGCAGATCGATAAAAGCCAAGCCGCGGCCCTTCCCGCCCAGCGAACCGGAACCGATACGGCTGAAAAAGGAGATTTCATCGAAGCGGTCCCGCTGGAACTCGGCAATCGTACCACGACCCTCCTGTATTCGAAAATCCTTAATTGCATTTATAATAAACTCTTTGGCCTCCTGCACATCTTTAAAATCACTCAATTGCTTTGGGCGCAGGTAGTTTGCCAGGGTAAACAACGCCCGGGCCTTCAGCCACTTGGATATATCGTTGTTTTCTATATGAAACTTGAGCGAATCGTCGGGTACCTCCATAAGTCGATGCTGCAGGTTCCACAGGTCATGGGCCCTCATAATTGGTGCTAGAGTAATAGGGTCGCGAAACACAAAATCACCGAAGCCGTAGTTGAGACGTATATACTCTTTTAACTCTTTGAGCAGGGTTTTGGAGTGCTTGTAGATAAAGGAAGCGTTGTAGTTGAGGGCATCGGGTTCATGGTCCAGGTGACTGGACTGGATAAGTATTGGGAGTTCCTTGTTCTCGCTTCTAATGTGTTCGCACAGCTTAAGACCGGCATGCTTGTCCATCTCGCCGCCCTTCCTATAGGTGATATCCGAGATAATACCGAGCAAATTGTGCTTATAGGTACTGTACAGTTGAAGTGCCTCTTCGTAGGTTCGGGCTAGAAGAATCTTAGGCCGCCCGCGCATACGCATTGTTTGCTGCCATTCGTTTAGTCCCTCGGTCATGAGGCAGCGGGCCTGGCGGAACAGGGTTCGGTAGATCATCGGCAGATAGCTGGAGTAATAGCGCACCGAATCTTCAACCAGTACCACAGTCTGGACCCCGACGGTATTTACATCGTAAGAGACGTTCATACGGTCCTCGACCAGCTTTACCATTGCCAGCAGGATATTCGGGTTTCCCTGCCAGGAAAAGACATAGTCAATGGAACTAAGGTCGGTGTTGCGCAGTTTAATCAAGGTTTCACGGGTAGAGATGGGGGTAAGCACAATAATCGGTTTTGAGGGATAGGTTTCCTTTATCCGTTTTGCAAGATCGATTGCGTTTACGTCTCCGATGTTGAGCATGGTGATAATCAAGTCGAATGAACGCTTTTGGAGCATATCGAAGGCGTCATGGGCGTTGGACACTTGAGTGAATTTAGGCGGGTAGCGCAGGTTCAAAGCCACGTACTCCTGGAATAGGAGCTCGTCGATGCGCCCGTCCTCTTCCAGCATGAACTTATCGTATTCGCTGCAGACCAATAAAATATCTCCGACCCTGTTTGCCATAAGTTGTTTAAATGAGGTCTCTTTAAAATAGTAGTTATCGGTACGCTTGTGTCGCTGTTCGTACATTGATCTCTCCAAAGCCCTGGGATTCAATTTAAGTATAGCATATTATGTATGCAGATTCCATTATCTGAAATATTGAGTAAAAATACGTTTTATATAAAATAAATTGCGGAAAAGGTAAAAATAAGGAAATATGTTTATGAAAAAACTTGACGGCTCAATAAATTCGGGATAAAGTAATGGTACAAAATTTACCGGTATACGATTTGACGGAGGATACTATGTATAATTTAGATCAGTTTATGGCAGAGATTGAAAGAAAAAACCCTTCCGAACCTGAATTTATTCAGGCGACAAAAGAGGTAATTGAAACAATCATTGATACGGTCAATGAGAATCCAGCCTATGTGAATGCGAAAATTCTTGAGCGTATCACTGAACCGGATAGAGTTATTCAATTCAAAGTGGAATGGGAAGATGATGATGGGCAGGTGCAGGTAAACCGCGCCTACAGGGTTCAGTTCAACAATGCCCTAGGCCCTTACAAGGGCGGACTGCGGTTCCACCCCAGTGTAACCCTTGGAGGACTGAAGTTTCTAGGATTCGAGCAGATTTTTAAGAATAGCCTTACAACCCTGCCGATGGGCGGTGGAAAGGGCGGTTCAGATTTTAATCCAAAGGGTAAATCGGACAATGAGATTATGCGGTTTTGCCGTTCCTTTATGACCGAGCTGCACCGCTACATCGGTCCGCAAACCGATGTACCCGCCGGTGATATTGGTGTGGGCGGCCGTGAAATTGGGTATCTTTATGGAGCCTACAAGCGTCTCCAAATTGAAAATACCGGAATCCTCACAGGAAAGGGCCGCAACTGGGGCGGATCGTTAATTCGGCCGGAAGCAACCGGATTCGGTGCCCTCTATTTCGCAAAAAATATGGTAGAAGCCCATAATGATACCCTCAAGGATAAACGTATCTCCGTATCCGGTTTCGGAAACGTCGCCTGGGGTGCCTGTATGAAGGCCACCCAGTTAGGGGCCAAAGTGGTTACTATCTCCGGCCCGGATGGATACATCCTGGATGAAGACGGAGTAAATACCCAGGAGAAATGGGACTACATGCTTGAGCTGCGGGCCAGCAACAACGATGTCGTTGCCCCCTATGCCGAGAAGTTTAATGCAAAGTTTGTACCGAACAAGCGGCCCTGGGAAGTGAAAGTTGATATGGCCTTTCCCTGCGCAATCCAAAACGAGCTAACCGCTGACGACGCGGATATGCTCATCAAGAACGGGGTAAAGTACGTAGTGGAAACCTCCAATATGGGCTGTACCGCCGATGCGGTAGAAAAAATCCTGGCAGCCAAAATTCCCTTTGGTCCGGGCAAAGCCGCCAACGCCGGCGGGGTTGCGGTATCCGGCCTTGAGATGTCACAGAACTCAATGAAACTCTCCTGGCCTGAAGAAGAAGTTGATGAGAAGTTGAAGCACATCATGGGCAACATCCATGATGCCTGCGTAAAAGAGGGAACTGAAGATGGATATGTAAATTATCCGAAGGGCGCCAATATTGCCGGCTTCAAGAAGGTGGCCGACGCGATGCTGGACATGGGCTACTAGAGCAGCTTGTAAAAGACCTCCTGTAAACAATTGAGAGCACCAAAAAAGTCATTTTGAAGGTATATCAAATAATAAGGCCGCCGGATACTTCCGGCGGCCTTCTTTTACAGTGTCCTCTGCTGGGCCCGGGCCTCGCAGGGCGCACTTGTGTGGAATAGGTTATCGCTGGCCTATCAGCGCGTGGGTCTCATGCAGAGCGGCGGCTCTTTGCTTCAACTGAACCATATCAACGCCCTCGGCGGGTGTTTCTCCTAAGAGCCCAAGCTTATACAGGGCTTCTGCGTTCAGGACTGCTGCTCCGGCGGCTCCCCTGACTGTATTGTGCCCCAGCACTACCATTCGGATGTCCAGTACCGGGCAGGTGCGGACGCGGCCGACCAGCGTCGCCATGCCATTTTCAAGCCACACATCCCGTGCCGGCTGCGGCCGGTCGACCTCTTCCATCAGTAAGAGGGGCTGGGGTGGTGCCGAGGGCAGCTGCAGCTTTTGCGGCATTCCGCGGAAGGCGGCCATGACCCGGCTCACCTCTTCGGGGCTAGCCTTCTCACGCAGGCCGATAGAGATAGTTTCGGTATGTCCATCTACAACCGGTACACGGTTGCATTGTGCGCTGACGGCAAATGCGGCATCCTGAATACGGTTGTCGACAAGAGTTCCAAGAATCTTTTGGGTCTCCTCCTCCATCTTTTCTTCTTCACCACTTATATAGGGAATTACATTTCCGATTATGTCGTACGAGGGTACCCCCGGATATCCGGATCCTGAGATTGCCTGCATAGTGCTCACTTGCACAGCGGTAATGCCGAAGGTCTCTTCGATCGGGGCCAATGCCATTGCCAAAAACATGGTTGAGCAGTTGGAGTTGGTAATTACCGCTCCCTTCCAGCGTTGATCGGCCAGTAGTGCAAAGTGATCCGGATTTATCTCGGGAATTACCAGAGGAACCGAAGGGTCCATCCGGTGGTTTTTTGAGTTACTTATGATTATATGCCCCAGGTCGGCATAACTGCTCTCTACTTCACCGGCCACTGAAGAATCAAGGCCCGAGAATAAAATAGTACTGGTAAGGGGTGTAGCTGTGGTTTTCAATTTCATAGAAGCTATTTCGCTTGGAATGGTTGTGTTTTGTTTCCAGGCACAGGCTTCCCGGTAGGTTTTGCCTTCGTTCCGGGGAGATGCGACCAACTCGCGAATAGTAAAATAGGGGTGGTCCTGCAGAAGAGTGATAAACTTCTGCCCAACAGTTCCAGTAGCTCCTAAAATAGCAATGGGTATACGTTCCATACACCAACCTCTCAGTAGAAAAAGTATTGTCATAAAACAAAATGTTTTATAGATAACATAATGTTAAAAATAACACATAGTGTCAATGGTATTTCTTGAAATTTAGCTAAATTTGTTTATATAATGAAACGAGCTGCGTGTGAAGACGTACCATATCAAAAATGTTAAAATAATGAAACCAAATCCAACCAGCCCCCAGAATTTTGTTCTGAAACCTGTATTGAACTTTGCATTGATTTTTGTATAAAAAAAAGGCCGCCTAAACTTTGCAGTTCAGACGGCCGTCTTTGTTGTAATTTTTAATGTTGTAACTTTTACTAGAACAGCCCGGTTACCGCACCGGTTTCTGTATCTACATCAATTTGACGATAGGCCGGATCAGAGGCGGTTCCCGGCATCAATTTAATGCCGCCGGCTACCGGGACTATCAGTTCAGCTCCCTGGTAGACATATACGTCCTTAATCGGCAGGGTCCAGCCCTTCGGCCGGCCTTTCAGCTCGGGATCGTGGGAGAGACTAAGCTGGGTTTTTGCCATACAGATGCCCATATTGGCAAGTTCAGGATTATCCTGAACCTTTTTAAGCTTGGCCTCAGCCTCGGGGGTGTATTCGACTCCATCGGCGCCGTACACCTCTTTTGCGATAAGTTCGATGCGCTTTTTCTGCGAAGTGGTTTCATCATAGAGGAATTTGAACTCATGAGTCTCCTCACAGGCTTCAGTAACTACTTCCGCCAGCTCACGGGCACCTTCGCCGCCCTTTTCCCAGTGTTTCGACACTGCGACACGGGCTCCGGCCGCCTCGGCGGTCCGCTTGATAGCTGCAATTTCTTCATCGTTGTCAGTGTAGAAATGGTTAATACATACAACCGGAGAAATGCCGCTCTTCTTGACGGTCTCAATGTGGGCAACCAGGTTTTCGGCACCCTTCTCAACCAGTTCAGGATGGTTCTGGCTATAGACCTCATCCAGCGGTTTACCGGGGGCAACCTTGGGTCCGCCGCCGTGCATTTTAAGGGCACGGACAGTGGCAACAATTACCGCCGCGTTCGGTGTGAGGCCGGATTGGCGTGATTTCAGGTTCCAGAACTTCTCAAAGCCGATATCCGCACCAAAACCGCTTTCGGTTACGTGGTAGTCGGCCAATTTAAGGCCCACCCGGTCGGCTATAATTGAAGACTGTCCGATGGCAATGTTAGCGAAGGGGCCGGCATGTACCAGCATTGGTTGTCCTTCGATGGTCTGCATAAGGGTCGGATTGATCGCCTTCACCATCAGAGCTGTCATTGCACCGTCAACTTCCAGGTCACCCGCAGTTACCGGGTCACCCTTCTTGTTGTAGCCAAGGGCCATCTTTGCAATTCGGGCTCGCATATCCTTAAGGTCACGGGCAACCGATAGAATGGCCATCAGTTCGGAGGAAACGGTAATTTGGAAGCCGGACTTCATCATGAATCCGTCCATCTTTCCACCCATACCGATAATAATCTCACGCAGGGCCTGGGCGGAAAAGTCGATTACCCAGCCGACCGCAGGGTTGTTGGGGTCGATGTTCAACCGCTTCAGGTTTTTCTTTTCAAGGGTCTTGTCGCCGTAATTGAACTCATGCTGCAGGCGTGAGGTAAGAGCAACCATTCCCAGGTTGTGGGCGTTAGTGATTGCATCGATGTCTCCGGTAAGTCCCAGACTGAAGTCGGTCAAGGGTACCGCCTGGGCTAGTCCGCCTCCTGCAGCCGAACCTTTGATGTTAAAGGTAGGACCGCCCGAGGGTTGACGAATTGCCCCGGATACACTCTTGCCGATTGCTCCGAGACCCTGTACCAGCCCAAGGGTGGTGGTCGTTTTCCCTTCACCGAGGGGGGTCGGGGTTATTGCCGTCACATCGATATATTTTCCGTTTGGACGGTCTCCTACTCGGTCAAGTACCTTGCGGTAATCAACTTTACCCAGGTAGTGTCCGTATGGAAGCAGCTCTTCCTCTTTGATTCCGAATTTATCCGCAATGTCGTAAATTCGATGCATCTCTTTTTCAGCCTCAGCTGCAATTTCCCAATCTTTCATCTTGGTTGGATCAAGTTTAGCCATAATGCCTCCTTATACACTTGTCCTCTCAGAATATGATTTTTGCTATGTATTATAATAGACGAATGCCGAGAGTGCAAGTTGGTTCCTGTGTTTTTGCAACGTATTGCAACAAAATCAACCCCTTCCCTTAAACAAAGTCCCCGAACTGAATAAAGTTCCTGCGCTTAAGGTGAAAGGCTGTTACAGATTCAGCAGTGCCGCAACCGCCGCTCCGATAATGGGGGCATCATCGTGGTGGAGGAACTCAATATATCGCTTGTTCCGGGCCTCAAAATACTGCTTTAGATAGTAGCGGGTTCGGAACATAAGGTCTTTGGTTTTGAAGAAGGTGGTGCCGTCGGCACATATTGCAATCGGGTATGCAGGATCGATGCCGGCCTCTCCCTTTAGGATGGTAGCCGAAAGATTTACTGCGGCCAGCTTTGCAGCCCGTTCTACAACGGTATCAAGTAGGGAAAAGCAAATGCTGCGGTCATCACTGTGACTGCAGGCCTGTGCCAATGGGTTGTCCTTAGAATAGGGATTGTGGAGAAATCGGTCCATACTTACCGTATCCAGGGGCAGCAAGGCCTTTATCTGAGCAGCGGTGTTGAGGGTAAATAGTCCTGCCTCGATTGCTTCTTCAAGCACTCGACTGCCCAACGGACCCAGGTAGGCTCCGGAAATCATTTTTTCAAAGCGATAAAATCCCGGCCGCTTGGTTGTTTGATCGAAGTTTTCGTCGATGCTGCCGCCGGAGAACTTATTGAATGCTCCGGATTCCATATTAATAATTTGCGCTCCGGAGTCCTTTTTTCGGGGAAGCTTGCTGATATTTCGGTTCTGCTCAAGGTACGCGCTGTTGGTCCCTGTGCCTAAAATAAATCCGATGAAGGCGCTATATGGATGCTCGGCGGAGGCTGATTTTCCTGCCAGCAAGGTTGCCACCGTGTCGTTCAGCAGGACCATGCCCGCCGGAGCAGGGTATCCTTGTCGGGCAAGGGCCCGCTTGAGGTTAGCTCCGATCAGTTCACCCTCAACTTCGTGGGCATTTATCTCCTTTGAAAAATGAAGCAATTTACCGTCTTTTTCGGGGGTGATTTCGGTGGGGTAAGAAAAACAGAAACCTATGTGGGGGGGAGTATCACCGCTCCAGGAGACGAGGACCTCCTTCATATAGCCCACGATGGCATCGAAAAACTCATCCCTTTTAATATATCCTTGCGAACCGGGCATTGGGAACTTCTGAAATTTTTCAATAAGAGCCTTGCCTTCGGAGGTAAATTGTACTTGGGCAACCCGAAAGTTAGTCCCCCCCGCATCTAATACTAGTACCGGGGTGTTGAGGGGAAGCTCTCCTTGAGAGTTCAGATAAGTGGGGATCATGTGCAGTGATGAATCAGAGCCTGCGAGTCCCTTTTCCATCTCCGACAGGAAAGACTGCACACTCTGGTCCATATCCACCTGGGCGGCGGTCATTGAACGGTTGTACATAAACTCTTGTGCAGGTTTCGCCGGTTGCATTCTATTTGTTTCCATTCAACTCTCCTTTGGGTGCTTGTATAAAATTGTGTAATCTTAGCAGATTGAATTAAACCGGTAAAGGAATGAAAAGAGCACCCCCGGCTCT
>JAWLDZ010000015.1:0-19731 GCA_041686355.1 Spirochaetaceae bacterium | reverse complement strand
CCCCGGCTCTACTTAAAAGGAAGGCCCGCTATTTTTGTATCTTCCTTTGGGATGCTCTATTTTGGTTGGTTCCAAAAATTTCTGAAGTTCTTCAGCCTGCTGGAAAACCAGGCGGAGGAGTTTTCTTCCTTGCGGGCGAGTGTAGTGGAGTGGGGCCCTTTGCCTGAAGTATAGGCAAAGTCAGTGGTGCCCCCGACATCGAAAACAAAATAGGTGATTTGTGCTGAATGGTTGTAGATTGGGTATACCCGAAAACTCCGATCGTCCTTTTTTTCTTTTTTGTAGAGTTTCTGCTTTTCTATGTTGGCGATGACTTCGTGCATAAATAGGTTTGGTATCAGGTTTTCTATATTTTTATCAAGCAGTTTGGCTCGTTCGGTCTTGTGCTCCTCTTCGTATCTTATGCTGACATGCACTATCTTGCCGGTACTGTCGCTGACTATCAGAGCTGCATCTATGTTGGCGCAGAGAAACGAGGTTAGTGCGTGCTGCGCACTCATTTTCAGGGACTGTTTTTCGTTGATGGAAGTAACTCGCTTAAATAGCTCTGCCAGGGGCGGGCCCAACTCGTAGAGGCGCTTAGAATTTAGTTGGCTCGCTAGAGAAATGTAGGAGCTCATCGTTTGAATACGTTCCAGCTCCCGGGAGACCCTGCGGCGCACAACTATAATGCGGGTACTGATGATTCCCAGCAGCAGCAGCGACACAAGGGCGCCGAACAGGAACCACTCGGCGGTGAGTTTGGCCTGCAGCGTCGCATAGACCTCCTGCCGGGAAAAGGTAAAGTAGCCCAGCAGCCCCAGCAGGCTAATAGCTGCACCTGAGATGAGGGCAAATAAATGTAGAAGAAAGCGTGGGACAAATACCATTTTACAGCTCCCTGAACTTGTCGATATCTTCGTTTTTTCCAACTATTAAAATAGAATCTTGCTCTTTCAGCACCGTTTCGGGTTCGGCAAACAGAACTGTCTGTTCTTTTACCGGATTACCTACCTCATCCACCGAGTGTGTACTGCGGTATATTGCGACGATGCTGATTCGGAAACGATTCCTCAGATCGAGGTTGTGCAGCTTTTTGTCTCGAATGGCCTTAGGCGGTTTCATCTCTACCAGGCTCAGGGCGCTGCCGATTTGAAAGCGGTCGGAAATATCCGGTGCCGCCAGGCGCTGGGCGATTTTTATCCCCTCATCTATCTCAAGGTTCACCACCTCGTCGGCCCCTACCTGGCGCAGCACCTGCGAGTGCAGTTCGGATACTGCCCTGGCCAGTATGTAGGGAACGCCCTTACGCTTTAACAGAGCGGTGGTCAAGATACTGGCTTCGATATTTTCCCCAATTGCTACTATCGCAGTCTGCACATCCTCAAAAGGCACCTGGGCAAGGGATTCATTGTCAGTGGAATCAACCCGAATGGCCTGGGTTACTTCTTCCTTGATCTTGTCGATTAGTTCGGCCTGGTTGTCCAGGGCAATGACCGAGGCTCCCCGTTCGATAAAGGTGGAACAGAGCTGGCGTCCGAAGCTTCCGAGTCCGATGACTGCAAATACTTTATCCATGATTAGTTATCTCCTTACAGCAGTATATTTCCGCGGGGATAGGCGACCTGCACGCTTTTTTCCGGCTGCGAAGCAGCGGCCAGAATAGTCAGAGGCCCGAGCCGCCCTATGAACATTAAAAGAATAATTACAATCTTTCCGGTTAAGCTGAGGTCTCCGGTAATTCCGGTCGACAGACCGACCGTCCCAAAGGCCGATACAGCCTCGAACAGCAGATTCTCAAGCGGGGCGGTCTCGCTTGCACTGAGAACGATGGTGCTGAGGGAGAGGGCGAGAATACCGAAAAACAGTACCAGGAAGGCCTTGTTAACCTGACTGCGGCTTAGCGAGTAGCCCCGCAGGAGGATTGAGTCCTGTCCTTGTACCAGCGATTTTAGATAGGCGTACATCACAGCAACATTGTTGATTTTAATTCCCCCCGCGGTACTTCCGGTGGCCGCCCCAATAAACATAAAGGGGATTAGGCTCAGGAGGGTCACCCGGTGTAGTGCTCCGATGGGAATCGTATTGAAGCCTGCGGTTCGCAGGGTGACCGATTGAAAAAAGGCTGCCAGGTACTGTCTGCCTACAGGAAGCTCGGCCAGGGTGTTCGTGTGTTCAAGGCCGTAGAACAGCAGCATGCCCCCAATCAGCAGTACCGGTGTTGCAACTATAACCACATACGTGTTCAGTGATACTTGACGTTTAACCTTGACCCTGTTCGTAGGTCTGAATAACGCCTTAATCCGGCTGCCGAGGATAGAGTAAAAGTCGGTGAGTACTGCAAAACTGATGCCGCCGAGAATGATTAAGACCGCGAGGGCTAGGGTGACTACCGAATTGTCGGCAAAACCCTCCAAACTGTCGCTGAACAGGGCAAACCCGGCGTTACAGAATGCCGAAACCGAATGAAAGACCGAGTACAACAAGGTGGAATGCCAATTTGTCGTGGTGGAATGAAAGCCAATGGCAAGCACAAGAGCTCCAGCTGCTTCGATAGCAAAGGTTGAATAGATAATCGTTTTGACTCGCTTCGAGAGGGCGCTCATATTCTGCTCGCTAAGCATGTAGCTCAGCAGCAGCTTGTCCTGCACCGACACCTTTTGGCGAATTGAAAACAGAGTGAAGTAGGAGACTATCATTATCCCCAGGGCGCCGATCTGAATGAGCACTAAAATGATAAGCTGTCCCCATAGGGTAAAGGCGGTGGGCGTATCAACTACAATCAGTCCGGTTACACACACCGCTGAAGTGGCGGTAAAAAGGGCGTCGATAAATGGGATTCCCCCTTTAACGGTTGTGGCAAAGGGCAGCAACAATAAGAGGGTACCCGCTAAAATTACCATCTGAAAGCTGAACAGAATTGTCTGTGCCGGCTGGGTAGCAATGCTTTCGAAGAAAGAGGAAAGGTGTCTCAGGCGGCTGAAAAATTTCAGCAGTATAAAGGTGTTTCTTATGACGATCATTCCCCGGGAGACGCTTTCAATCCGGTTTTGACCAATTGGAATGTAAGTTGTTTTACTGTAAACAAAAAGAAGTAAGAAAGCCCCGAAAAAAAGAAGAGTGGGAATATTATTCTTAAGATACTCCTGTAGACTTGCCGCTCTGCGGGCATCCGAGATGATCTCCGCCACCAGTAGTGCCAGAATGAGAAAGTCTAAATACCATGCAAGCCGGGCATACACTGCACCTGCAAGGGCGAACTCCATAAAAAGGGAGCCGATACTAAGCAGCAGGGCGACGAATACATATAGGTTATTGGCATTGAAGAATTCCTTTTTCACAGAGGCCTAGAATACAACAAATGCAAGGGGAGCGCAATTCTAATTTATGCCTGCTGCCTTGAATTATGACTTTGAAATGAGTATTGTAGAGGAAGGCCTTGCGGCTGTATAGACCGGGCATCTAAGCCATGTGTGTATAGCCGCAACGTCTTAAAACAAAACTGGGAGGGAGTTGTGGCACAGGCAGGAAAGAACCCGTTAAAACCATTGGGCCGTAAAATATTTTTGGATCGGTATGCCCTTAAGGATGGTCAAAAGGGCAGCTTATCAGTGGGTGATACAGTAGTGGTAATGACCAATGCAGATACAGGGCAGCGAGAGATCGGCAGCATTGCTGCGGTCAACGACGGAGAGGTAAATGTAAAGCTTGAGGACGGTACTGAGTTTAGCACCCCCTTGGAGCATGTAGATAAGCCCGTGGAAACCGATCCGTCCCAGATGATAGCGCGGGTTGCCCGGGGTATTGCCGAAGAGGAAAAAGAGGAAGTCCGGGAGGAGTGGCAAAAGCGCTTTGAATGGCTTCTGCAGGATTGGCGTTTTGTTCCTGGGGGACGTATCCTGACCGGTGCCGGGACCGAACAGAGGCTCACCTACTATAACTGCTATGTAATTCCCTCTCCAAAAGACAGCCGCGGCGGTATTATGGAGACTCTCACCCATATGACCGAGATTATGTCCCGGGGCGGCGGGGTGGGAATCAACCTCTCCAGTCTGCGCCCCCATCATGCGTATGTAAAAGGGGTAAACGGACGTTCCAGCGGGTCGGTCTCCTGGGGCGGTCTGTACAGTTTTGTGACCGGATTAATCGAACAGGGAGGCAGCCGGCGCGGGGCGCTGATGCTGATTCTGAACATATGGCATCCTGATATACTGGAGTTCGTCAACAGCAAACGTCTGGCCGGCCGAATTACCAACGCCAATATAAGTGTCGGAATTACCGACGACTTTATGAAGGCGGTAAAGAACGACGAAATGTGGGACCTGGTGTTTCCGGATGTGAGCGATCCCGAATACGACGAGCATTGGGACGGAGACCTTGAAGACTGGCGTGCCCGGGGAAAAAAGGTAACCAAATACAAATCGGTAAAAGCCCGGGAAATATGGACCAGCATCATCGAGAGTGCCTGGGCCAGCGCCGAACCGGGGATCTTTTTTGTTGACCGATACAACGCCCTGAGCAACAGCTACTACTACGCAAAAATAAATTGTACCAACCCCTGTGGCGAACAGGGACTGCCTCCCTGGGGGGTATGTAATCTAGGTGCTGTGAATTTGGCCCGCTTTGTAAAGCAGGGCAAGGTCGATTGGGACTCCCTGGGTAAAACGGTTCGTTATGCGGTCCGCTTCCTGGATGATGTCATCGACAACACTCCCTACTTCTTTGAGTCGAACCGAATACAGCAACAGTCCGAGCGCCGCATCGGTTTAGGCACTATGGGTCTGGCCGAAATGATGATTCGCCTGAAAATCCGTTACGGCGGGGCCGAGTCGGAGAAGTTTCTGGATAAACTGTTCAAGTTTATTGCCGAGCAATCCTACCTGGCCAGTGCGGAATATGCGGCGGAGAAGGGCAGTTTTGCCTATTTTGATTCGGATAAGTTTCTGGA
The DNA here is from genome assembly GCA_041686355.1 of Spirochaetaceae bacterium. Taxonomy (GTDB): domain Bacteria; phylum Spirochaetota; class Spirochaetia; order DSM-16054; family Sediminispirochaetaceae; genus DSBN01. The sequence continues at coordinate 14,804 of JAWLDZ010000015.1, read as the reverse complement.
AAGCGGTTTTATGCAGGGTATGTCCGCGGAAGTACGCGGGGCTGTGAAAGAACAGGGGATTCGCAACGTAACCCTGCTAACCCAGGCGCCAACCGGTACAACCGGCACTATGGTGGGTACTTCCACCGGTATAGAGCCTTACTACTTTTGGGAGTGGGAACGGCGGGGCCGAATGGGCTCGCATACTGAACGGGTAGAGGTATATAACGAATGGCTGAAGGATCATGAAAACGACCCGCTCCCAGACTATTTTGTATCGGCCATGGATCTTACTCCGGAAGAGCATGTACGCGTGCAGGGGGCTATTCAGCGCTGGGTCGACTCCAGCATTTCTAAAACCAGCAATATGCCAAGCCATTATACGGTAGAGCAGACCAAAGAGCTGTACGAGCTGATGTACGACTTGGGCTGTAAGGGTGGGACGATTTACCGTGACGGCTCACGTGACGAGCAGGTACTGAATCTGAAAAAAGAGGAAGAGTCCAAAACGGAGGCAGCCCCGACTGTTGAACCGGAGCAGATACGCTCCCGGGTGCGTCCGACCGTACTGCACGGAATTACCTATCGTAAACACACCCCCATCGGAACCGCCTACATTACGGTAAACTCCGATGGCGCCCATAACAACGAGCCCTTTGAGATCTTTATCAATGTAGCCAAGGTCGGATCGGATGTATCGGCGGATGCTGAAGGCTTGGGTCGCTTAATCAGCCTTATCCTGCGGATGCCAAGCCCGATGAATCCGGAGGAGAGAGCCGAGAATATTATTGCCCAGCTGCGCAGTATCGGCAGCGGACGGCAGCGGGGCTTCGGTAAAAATCGGGTGATGAGTCTGCCCGACGCTATCGCCCAGGCGATCGAAGAGCACATCGGAAAAGACCATCAGGAAGATTATAATTATCCGGTGCTGCCCGATGAAGAGGAGGAAAACGAAAAGAAGCAGTTCTCCCTTTCCTTCAACGAACCGACCGCCGATATCTGTCCGGTCTGTGGAAATGCCACCTTTATGTTTATAGAGGGCTGCAAAAAGTGCCACTCCTGTGGTCACAGTGAGTGTTAGAGTTTAATCCAGCTCGGTAAGAAACCAGTTGTACAGCGCGACCATTCTGTTGGTGAATGAGTCGCGCATTTTATCGTAGAATACCTTGAGCTTCATCACATCCACCGTATTAAGGCCGTAGAAGGCAATCCCCTCCTGTGCAGGCACGATTAACAACTGCATCGACATGTTCTCTTTTCTGACTACCGGGAAGAACATATAAGTCATAGTAGTAAGATTCACGATGTTCATGCGGAAGTAGTCACCCGAGCTCTGGTAATGAACCTCGGAAATATTATTTCCGAAGGTAAGGTCCCTTTGATGGATATAGATGGAATCCTCTTCGGGAATGCTGCGGACCAGGGGATCCTCAAGCTTCTTTTGGTCCTCAGGGTTATTGATAGCCCAGCTTTCGGCAAAGAGTGTACGCATACGCTCGCGGGAGGCCGAATAATACTCAATGCCTTGCAGGCTGCTGATTTTACGGAGAGTGTTGTATATCTCCAGCCGAAACTCATCCCTCGATAGGTGGGTGAGCCTGGCACTGACATCCTGCCAGGGAATTAGGTACAAAGATTCAACCCCGACGGCATAGTCGACCGAATAAGCCGACTGAATAAGGTCTCCCGCAATATCTACCCCCGGAAGGTGAGTCGCCCGGCCGTCGGAGGTAAAAAAGCGGTTAAAGCCTGCCTTCCCCTCGCTGCGGTTTTCCTCTAGCTGTGACAGGGTATCCGAGGTAAACAGCTTTTCCATTGAAGAGAGGGTGTCGGAGAAATCGGGCTGTTCTGCTGTTACAGCCAATGGAACTAATAAGAGTGCAGCACAAAGTGCGGGTAATATTCTTTTCATGTGTAAGAAGGTAGTGCAGCTTTAGCTTTTCTTCAAGTCCCAGTGCTAAAAAGCGCCGAAAATTGTCCAAAACTCCATTATTATAAAGGTCGCAATTAACGGGCAAAAGGTGTATAAATGGGGTATGAAGTTTGAAGTTCAATCAGAGATAGGAACCTTGAGACGGGTACTGCTGCATCGGCCGGGGAGCGAGCTGGAGCAGCTTACCCCGCGCTATTTGCTGGAGATGCTGTTTGAAGACATCCCGTGGCTAAAAAAGATTCAGGAAGAGCATGATGCTTTTGCACAGACCCTCCGCAGCCATGGGGCGGAGGTGTGGTATTATCGCGACTTGTTGGAGGATGTCTGCCGACAGCCGGAGGTACGTAATGAGCTGACCGAAGAGGTGGTTGCGGAATGCCGGATTGGTGATCAAGAGCTCAGGCACGATCTTGTGGAGTACCTGGAAGCTTTGGAGGGCCACCAGTTTGTCGATGTAATGATCACCGGACTGCGCAAGCTGGACCTGCATCCCGCCGACGGGAGCCGCCTGGCTCATTTTGTAAAGGATGCCCACCCCTTCTATATCAATCCACTGACTAACCTCTATTTTGCCCGTGACCCAGGGGCGTTAATAGGAACCGGCCTTGCAATCAATGCTATGAAGGCTCCGGCCAGGATGCGGGAGACCCGCCTTTTGTCGGCAATCTATCGGCACCATCCGAAATTTAATGAAAGCCCGTTGACCCTGTGGTATCATTATTCCGACCTTGATACTATAGAGGGCGGGGATATCCTCGTATTAAACACCCATACGGTAGCCGTCGGCTGCAGTCAGCGAACCAGTACCGAAGGTATTGAACGTTTGGCTCAGCGCCTGTTTGCAGGAGGCTACAGCCAGGTGCTGGTAATCCAGATACCCTTTCGTCGCGAATATATGCATCTTGATACGGTGTTTACCATGGTAGATTACGATGCTTTTTCTGTTTTTCCGGAGATTCGCCGAAAGGTCTCGGTGTTTAAGTTAGAGCCCGGAAGCGGTGGTCTTGTGCTGGTGCATCCCCTGGAGAGTCTTGAAGAGGCCTTGAAAGATGCACTTCAGCTTTCGACGGTACGCTTGATCGAGAGCGGAGGAGATGATGATTTAACCGCTGCCCGTGAGCAGTGGAACGACAGTACCAATACCCTGGCCCTGGCGCCGGGGAAGGTAATGACCTACGATCGCAATACCGCCTCGAACAAGACACTGCGAAACAACGGTATTGAAGTGGTGGAGATTGAAGGATCCGAACTTGTGCGCGGACGCGGCGGTCCGCGCTGTATGAGTATGCCGCTGCTGCGGGACTCAATATAGAGACTCAATATAGATATAAGGAGGTTGAATATGCCGGTAAATTTGAGGCGTCGCAGTCTGTTAAGCTTGAAGGACTATACCCGAGAGGAAATTCTGTTTCTACTGGACCTGTCGGAGGATCTTAAGCGGAAAAAACGGGCCGGACTAAAAGGGGACCTGCTGGATGGAAAAAACATTGTCCTGCTGTTTGAAAAGGCTTCTACCAGAACCCGCTGTGCCTTTGAGGTAGCGGCCTATGATGAGGGAGCAAAGGTCACCTTTTTAACCAACAGTCAAATGGGGAAGAAGGAGTCTGTCGAGGATACCGCCAGAGTACTGGGACGCTACTACGACGGAATTGAGTTTCGTGGTTTTAAGCAGGAAACGGTGGAGATGCTGGCCAAGTATTCCGGGGTGCCGGTATGGAACGGTTTGACTGATCAATATCACCCGACCCAAATATTAGCCGACTTTTTGACGGTCCGTGAATCGGTGAACAAGCCCTTGAATAAAGTGAAGTTTGTGTTTATCGGTGATGCCCGTAATAATATGGGCCGCTCTCTCATGATTGGAGCTGCAAAATTGGGGATGCAGTTTGTTGGAATAGCCCCCGAAGAGCTGCTGCCGGACAAAGAGCTGGTTGATGAGATGCAAAAGGTGGCCGAAGAGTCCGGTGCTTCGATTGAGTTTACCGATGATATTGCCCTCGGGGTAAAAGACGCGGACGTGTTGTATACCGACGTATGGGTTTCGATGGGTGAGGAGGAGCAGTTTGAACAGCGAATAAAACTGCTGGAAAAGTACCGGGTGGATATGAGCATGCTGAAACAAACCGGCAACAACGATGTGATCTTCATGCACTGCCTGCCCGCCTTCCACGACACAGAAACCAGCATCGGCAAGGAAATCCAGGAGAAGTTCGGATTGCAGGAGATGGAAGTATCCGATGAGGTTTTCCGCAGCCGTCACTCTGTAGTCTTTGACGAGGCGGAAAATCGTATGCATACGATAAAGGCGGTTATGGTTGCTACCATAGGAAATGTTTGAGATACGTACGGAAGGGGTGCCCCTCAAGCTGTGGCTTGACACACTTGAAGAGGGCGCCCTGGCTCAAGCCAAGAATATTGCCAATTTACCCTACGCGTATCACCATGTAGCAATTATGCCCGATGCCCACCAGGGCTTTGGTATGCCAATCGGCGGGGTTTTGGCTACTACTGATGTGGTGATCCCCAACGCGGTGGGAGTAGATATCGGCTGCGGCATGAATGCGGTACAAACCTCCCTGGAGGGAATCTCCCACGACAAACTGCAGAAAATAGTGGATGAACTGCGTTCGCTGATACCAGTGGGGTTTAAGCACCACAAAACCCCCCAGCAGTGGGAGGGCTTCGACGAAGCACCCTATACTACGGTGGTACAGCAGGAGCTCGATTCGGCCCGCTATCAGCTGGGCACTCTTGGTGGGGGGAACCACTTTATCGAGCTGCAGCAGGGCAGCGACGGGAGGGTTTGGATTATGCTGCACTCGGGCAGCCGGAACTTCGGTTATACCATCGCCAAAGAGTATTACCGCCAGGCCAAGGCACAGGGGAAGGAATTGAAGGAGGAACTGCCCGATATCCAGCTGGCACCGCTGTTTCTTGGCAGCCCCGGGGCGAATGAGTATTTTGCATCGATGCAGTTTGCCCAGGAGTTTGCCGCCGCCTCCCGGGCCCATATGCTGCACAGGGTGCAGTCGGTGGTAAAGCGTTACTATCCGCGGGTGAGCTTTGGAGAAGAGGTAAATATTCACCACAATTTTGCCGCCCTCGAGGAGCATTTTGGGCGGGAAGTGGTGGTCCACCGCAAGGGGGCAACCTCCGCCCGCCAGGGGCAGCGCGGCATAATTCCGGGGAGCCAGGGGACCACCAGCTATATTGTTGAAGGGCTCGGCAATCCGGAGAGCTTTTGTTCCTGTTCCCACGGTGCCGGCCGGCTGATGGGGCGGAAGGCCGCCCAGCGCAGCCTCGACCTGCAGAAAGAGCGCCGTCGGATGGACCGTCAGGGTATTCTCCACAACCTTCGCAGCCGCAAAGACTTGGACGAAGCAGCGGGGGCTTATAAGAACATCTCCGATGTAATGGAGCATCAGCAGGATCTGGTAAAGATTCTGGTCGAGCTTTCGCCGCTGGCAGTAATCAAAGGCTAACAGCAAAGGGTTAACAGTAGAGTGAAAACAATAAAGATTCGTGCCGGTCTGCAGCGGGCCTGGCAGCGCAACTACGGCGGGCTTTCAAAACCGGTCTACATTCTCTTCTTTGCCCGCACCGTCAACCGGATGGGCGATTTTGTAAAGCTGTTCCTGACCCTGTATCTAACCCAGATTCTCGGTATGCCCACGGAAACGGCGGGCATGTTTGTCATGCTTTCGGCGGGCTCCTCGATGGCCGGCGGCCTCCTGGGGGGCAGCTTAACCGACATCTTTGGTCGCAGACGTATGATTTTAGGCCTGCAGTTGACGTCTACTGTGTCAGTAGGGATCTGCGGCTTCCTCGAGCCGACTATCGCCATCGCCTGGGTTCTGATTTTTGCCGCTGGAGCCATGGGGGCGGTACGCCCGGTGGTAAACTCGATTGTGGCCGATATTACCGCCGGTCCGCTGCGGCAGCGGGCATTTTCGCTGCTCTATCTGGGCACGAATATGGGGGTGGCCATCGGGCCTATAATCGCGGGTTTTCTCTTTCGCAACTATCTTCGATGGATTTTTTGGGGGGATGCTCTTACAACTCTGGTGGCCTTCAGCCTCGTGCTGCTGTGGGTGCCGGAGACAAAACCCTCAAGTACAGATATCTCCCAGAGTCTAGAGGGGGAGTTTCACCTGGAGCAGGCCGAGGGCGGCTCTGTATTCCGGGCTCTGCTGCGCCGGCCGGTGCTGCTGCTGTTTGCACCCTTGGGAATCATCAGCAATTTTATCTACAGTCAGCACGCCTTTACTATTCCCCTGCACTTGTCCTCCCTATGGGGCGATCGCGGGGCGGAGTTGTTCGGCAGCATTATGTCCCTGAATGCGGTGGTAGTGTTGATAGCCACCACCGGCGTACTGTTTACCTTTGGCCGGTTTAAACCGCTGAACAATATGGTGTATGCATCGCTCTTTTTTATGGTAGGCTTCGGGATGCTCTTTTTCGCCGAGAGTTTTCCCCTGTTTTTAGTCTCCACTGTATTGTGGACAATCGGTGAGATAATTTTAGTGACGAACCTGAGTGTATTTATTGCCAATCATACTCCGATAACCCACAGAGGACGTTTTAACGGGCTTTTGAGTCTAATCTTCGGCTTAGGCTTTACCATTGGTCCATATGTCTCCGGCTTTGCCATCGGTTCAATTGGACTTGATGGTATGTGGAGAATCACAGGACTGGTGGCCGGGGTAAATGCACTGATGTTTTTTATTCTTTTCAAGTATGACCAGCGGCGCACCCGCAGAATGGCTGCCGCAACTGTGTAAGTAATTGCATACAGAGCTTCATATTCTAAGAGGAGGACCTATGAAAGTTGTATTTTATCAGAAGGTAAATCGAATCTGGCGGGAGTTTCTCGAGCCGATACAGAAGGAGTTTCCAGGCCTTGAAATCATAACCGACTTGAACCAAGCGGACGGGCATATTCCCGAGGCCGATGTAATTATCGGCGGAAAAATGGCCAGAGAGGTCTTTGAACGGGCGAAAAAGTTGTCTTTAGTAATCGTGCCCTTTACGGGGGTAAACCACCTGCCCTTTGACCTGCTGCGTGAGCGCGGGGTTAGGGTGGCCAACTCCCACGGCAACGCCTTTTATGTGGCCGAGCGAACGGTGGCGATGATTCTGGCCTATTACGGCCGTATTATCGAATACCACAACGATTTGCGGGAAGGGCGCTGGCACGGCTTTTGGGTTGGCAAGGGCCTGGATGACACCTGGGAGTCAATAGACGGAAAGACAGCTGTTATTCTGGGTACCGGAGAAATTGGAAAATATACGGCTCAGCTCCTAAAGGCCTTTCGAGTGAAGACGATCGGCTACAAGCGCACCCGCGTGCAGGAGCCCCCGGAGGGATTCGACTCGATGGTCTACTCAATTGAGGAGGCGATTAATCAGTGCGACCTGCTGGTGGTGGCCTTGCCGGCTACCGATTCAACCAAGGCATTGCTGGGAAAGGCGGAACTGCAGCGTATGCAAAACAAGCTTCTGGTAAATATCGGCCGCGGTTCGATTGTGGATGAGACAGCTCTGTACGAAGCCTTGAAGTCGGGCAGTCTGGGCGGCGCGGCTATTGACTGCTGGTACAACTATCCAGCGGAGGGAACCGAGGGAGCCCCTTCACAATATCCGATTCACCGGATTGATTCTGTGGTGCTCTCGCCCCACGCCGCCGGCTTTACTGCCCAGGCTGCCAGGAAGGGAATAGAACAGGCTTGTGAGAATTTGCGTCACTTTGTAGAAGACGGCTCTCTGCTGTTCGAAGCCGACATTAATGCCGGATATTAGCCATCCGGGGTAATACGTCGGGTAAATATTAGTAAAATAGTAAAATAGTAAAATAAGTACTGCCGACACAGAATATATTTTGTATTTTAGATATAAAAGGAGTGTTTTATGGCAGTAGATAGTACGAATAGTAAAGATAAGCGTGAATACGCAACCCTCGGGGGCGGCTGTTTTTGGTGTATGGAGGCGGTCTTTGACCGCATTGATGGAGTTGAATCGGTGGTGCCCGGATATGCCGGCGGCACTACCGATGCGCCAAGTTATGAAAGTGTGAGCACCGGAACCACCGGCCATGCCGAGGTAGCCCAAATCAGCTTTGACCCGCAGAAGCTGAGTTATCATGATATATTGAACTTGTTCTGGAAGGCCCACGACCCGACCACGGTCAACCGCCAGGGGGCCGACGTAGGTTCACAGTACCGCTCGATTATCCTGTACCACAACGAACAGCAGCAAAAGCTAGCGGAGGAGTCGAAGCAGACCTTGGAGGATTCGGGCTATTTTGAGAGCCCAGTGGTGACCGAGGTGAAACCTCTGGATACATTTTATCCCGCCGAAGAGTATCATCACCATTACTTTGAGAAGCACCCCTATGCCGGCTACTGTACCTTTGTAATTCGGCCGAAATTAAAGAAGCTGAATTTATAAAAAGAACCTGTCGGTATTTACAACGACCATGGAATCACCGAAAATTGGGATATGATTTCTGAAAAGAGGGAACACCCCCAGGAATTTATGCGTGAGGCTGCCCTGAATTTATCAAGATGCAGCCACCGATCGATTGATTACTTGGAGATCGCCGAGCTGTTTAGAGCCTTAAGCGGAGTTCGCTTTGTTGCCCTGAATGAAGTCTCGGACTATGGTGAATACACTACCACTAAGGCCATTGCCGGAGTAAAAGCGCCTGTCAAAAAAGCGGGGGAACTCCTTGGATTTTCCCTGACCGGTGCGGCGTATACCGTTGATCCCCATATTAAAGAGGCCTTTGAAACCGAGGGGATTGTAGAGTTTGACCACCTGTGCAGTTTGGCGGGCAGTCAGATCCCTGAAAAGGTCTGTGAGCAGATGGCAAAGCTATTTAAACTAGGCAAGGCCTATGTGTTGGCTTTGCACGACCATAACGGGCCGATTGCCGATTTAGTGTTCATTTGCGGTCAAAAACAGGAGCTGAAAAACCGAGTCGAGCTAGAGATTCTGGGGTCGATGCTTTCATTATGTCTGCAGCGGGTATATGCTGAACAAGATACAGTTTTAAAACTGTTGAGCATCTGTGGGGATGAGACTCAAGGAAGCCACCCCGCCTATGATTCCCTCCTTCAGGCGACCGACAGAATGCCCGATATAATCTACCATTTGGACAGGGACGGACGGATTGAGTTTATAAACCAGGCGGTGCAGCGCTACGGATACGAACGTGAAGAGTTGATCGGAAGGGATATTCTGGATATAGTGCACCCCGCCGACCGGGAGAAGGCAAAGTGGAAGCTGGCGGAGCGGCGCAGCGGCAGCCGCCGTACCCGTAAATTCGAGGTGCGGCTGCGGACGGACAATAAACATACCGTGTTTTTCAGGTTGTACAACCGCTCCCTCCCAAAGGATCCGATCTTGTTAATCGATGCGGAGGGGCTGTACAGGGGCCGCTCCGGGCAGAGTGAGTTTATGGGAACCCTGGGGGTCGGCCACGATATAACCGAGCAGAAATTGCTGCAGGATGAGCTGGACCAACACAGCTATATGTTTCGCACGATTATAGAAAATATCGGAGAGGCCGCCTGGCTGGAGGAGGTCGATCCGCATCGGACCCTGTACCTGAACCCAGCCTGTGAACGGCTGTTTCAGGTAAGCGCCGAGGGGCTGCAGGCGGACCCTAGCTTGTGGTTGCAGCGAATCCACCCCGAGGATAGGGGAAGAGTGGCAGGGTTTATAGAGAAACTGAACTCCGAGCACGAAACGGGGGCGGTTGAGTATCGCCTGTTTGACGGGGAGGGTGCCGAGCTGTGGATTCGGTCGCAGCTGTTTCCGGTACGGGACCCCTACGGCACACTAAACAAAACAGTCGGAATTGCCCGGGATATTACCGTTGAACAGCATGAGAAACAGCTTTTGCAGCAGAAGGTTGAAAAGGAAAAGGCCTTTGTACAGGAAATTAACCACCGGGTGAAGAATAATCTGATGATGCTGGATAGTATGCTGAACCTGGAGTTGGCTTCGCTTCAGGAACAGTCGGAGCAATCGAAGCAGTCCGCCGGCGAGGAGGCTCCGAAACCGGGGGAGACCGCGGACATCCTAAGCAAGGTAAAGGGACGTATCCGTGCGGTCGGTTTGGTCCACGAGATGCTTTACAGCAGCTCCCAGGACAAGGCTGTAGAGGCTGTGTCGTACCTGCAGGAACTGGGTGAGAGCATTCTGGAGGCCGATGGCGCGAAGAGAGAACAGGTACTCCTGTCCTTCGAGGGGAACGAAGCCCTTTGGATGCCGGTACGGGTGGTGATTCCCCTGGGGATGATCTTCAGCGAACTCTTAACTAATGCCCTCAAGTACGCCTTTCCCGGTGATAGGCGGGGACATGTATGGGTGCAGTTGTCACCCCGGACTGAGTCGAAGTATGAGCTGCGCGTATGTGATGACGGGGTCGATTTGCCTGCGGACTATGACAAGAAGAGTCAGAGCATTGGTCACTCTCTGATTAGCGGCCTGTCCCGGCAGTTGAAGGGTGACTTCGAGATTGAGACAGGGCAGGCACAAAAAAAGTGTTTTAAGATCCGCTTTGCTATAGACTGAGGACTGACTCGGGTGCGGTATAGCCTTTTCCGGCAACTGGAGCTCGCGGCCGGCCGTCTGTAAGAGTGCATTTACCCCCCCTCCCCAAAAAAAAATCCATAAAAAAAGACCGGACTCCTGAGAGCCCGGCCTGAAATCAATTAATGTTTTGAAATTACTGTTCCGAAATTATGTAATGAGCCTAGACATCCCGCTTGCGCATGGCAATTGAGATGCATACTGCAGCTCCTCCCCAAGTGAGAAGGATTCCGAAAATCATAAAAGCTATTGCTCCACCTGACATAATCTTACCTCCTACTCGTCTTCTGGGGTCATTTCCAGCATACTTGGATCCGACCATTTCGATTTACCAATGATAATACCAATGATAACAATACCTAATGCCATTGCCCATCCGTAGGCGATCAGGGGTCCGACTGCATAGCCTTCGTACGGAGTGGTGAACTCCTGATAGAAGTTCTGTATAGCGGTAATACCTAATACCAGCGGAGTGATAATCTTAACGGTGAATTCCCACCATTTGCCGACATTAAAGTCGGAGATAGGTTCAAAGTGCTCACGCAGAGTAACCAGCTTGAACATCCATCCGATAATGATAACTTCTACCAGACCGGACATGGCAACGCCGAAGCTGTTGACGAAACGGTCGGCAATGTCGAGGACATACAGACCGGCACCGGTGGTAAAAATCAAACTAACGAGACCCGCAATAATGGTGTACCAGAGTACAACCTTGCGGCGGGGCAGGTTCAGTTTGTCGCTGAAAGACGAAATAACTACCTCATTGATCGAGATGAATGAGGAGAGACCGGCAAAGGTCAGTGAAAGGAAGAACAGCACGCCGATTACCACCTGCAGTGCAGGCAGCTGGTTGATGGCTTCCGGGATAGTGGCAAAGGCCAAAAATACGCCGCTAAGGCTGCCCGGCAGTTCGCCGCCGGCCTGATGCATCATATAACCGATGATACTAAAAATTGTGATACCTGAAAGAACACTAAAACCGCAGTTTAGAAGTCCTGTCATAAAGGCATTATTGACGATGTCCGACTTCTTCGGCAGATAGCTGGAGTAGGTGATCATAATAGCAAAGGCGATACTCAAGCTGAAGAATATCTGACCATAGGCGGCCACCCAGACACGGCCGTTGAGAATTTGGCTGAAGTCCGGCTTGAAAAGTACTTCAAGACCGAGAGCGGCACCCGGAAGAGTAAGGCCGCGGATCATAATGATCAGCAGAATTACAATGAGCATCGGCATGAAAATTTTGTTGGCCTTTTCGATACCCGCTTTTACACCGGCATACAGCACAATAAAACTGATGATCCATGCCAGTATGGTGGTAGCCACGATAATCCCTCTAAAGCCGCCGAACTGGAAGGGGCCGTCGGTTAGTCCCAAAAAGTCGCCGACAAAGAAGGCGGTAGTATCACTGCCCCATGCCATGGTGAAGGAATAACCGATGTAGCTGATTGCCCATCCGATAATTACCACGTAGTAGACCGCAATGACAAAACTGATAAGCACCTGCCACCAGCCGAGCCATTCCCAATTCTTGTTCAGTTTGGCAAAAGTAAGGGGCGCACTGCCCTTGCTTTTGTGTCCGAGGGAAAACTCCAGTATCAGGATCGGGATACCTGCGGTTACCAGGGCAAAGAAATACGGGATGAGAAATGCACCACCACCGTTTTCAAATGCCATATAGGGGAACCGCCAGATGTTTCCTAAACCGATAGCAGAGCCGACAGCAGCCATAATAAAGCCTGCTCTACTTCCCCATGTTTCTCTTTTCATACATTATCCTCCTGTTCGTATATATTCTTGTCATTTAATCGGGTATGCGTCAACCTTTTTTTTATATTTATTTTATCTGCGCCAAAGGTAATAGACAATGCCCGCATACTCGTGCAGCGCCCGGTATGAGTCGTGGAAGGAACCCATATTCGGAAAGAAGCTCCAGGGGTTATACCCGTCGGCATCGATTTTATAATCCGTAGGGGCGGGTACAACTTGAAAGCCCAACTGCTTGAATACCCACACACTGCGGGGCATGTGGTAGGCCGAGGTGACTAGGATTACCTTTTGGTGGTCGTAATGATCGGCCACCAGCGCGGCGTTTTCAAAGGTGTTGCGGCTGGCCTCCTCGGTGTATACGGCTTCCGGATCTGCACCGAGGGCCACCAGGTAGCGGCCCATGGCCGCTCCGGCGGAGGGAAGAGGCAAAGTTTCATCGGCTCCTCTGGTTCCTGCAGAGAGCGGTGTTCCACCGGTGGAGATGATCGGCAGCCCGGAGGCACGGTGGATACGATAGCCGAAGATCAGCCGCTTGAGAGTCTCTGTGCCGGGGGAGGCACGGCCCCCTTCCTCGGGGGAGCGGGTGACCGTGCCGCCGCTCAACACCACAATCGCATCCGCCTGTACAGAATCTATATCTAGATATTTAGCGCCGGCCGCGGCGGAGCCCTCATTGGTCGCGGCAGCGGCGCCGAGTGCGGCTTCAAGCAGCAGCGGAGGGTGCGCCTGCTCCAGCGGGAGCAGCAGCAGTTCCGACACCGGTTCGATGGAGAGGGTATACAGCCCCGCCGCAAGCAGGGTTGTTAGAACTGCTGCTGTGCGAGTGAGGCGAGTGCCGGCCATGGGGCTTGCTGCACCTGTTTTTCTTTTTTTACTTCTAAGAAAAAGAAACAACAGCATGAGTACTGTGAGGCTAAGGAGGAAAAATAGGCCCGGGGGAAGAAGCAGAAAAGTAAGAACTTTAGATACACTGAACATTAATATCTCCCTTCCTGAGAGGCGGTTTAGGGGAGGAGCTTCTTCGGCTCGAAGCTGGGCATATGATTTGTCTGTGCCCACAGCCTTTCCACTAAGTCATTGGTGCTCTCCCAGTTTCCTCTTCCGATCCATTCGGCTATATCAACAAAAGAGTCGGGGTATCCGGCTGGTTCCGGAGCAGGATCGTTAAGCCACTCTTCCACCATATTCCTGTCCAGTTCCTTCATCACCCGTCCGAGATTGAGTTCCTGTAAAGCGCTGGCATTGGCCTCTTGTTCTGTCTGGTGGGCTACCGGTTTGGCGAGCAGTTTTTTCCCCAAGTGGATCGCTTCACTGGACAGGGAAAAGCCGCTGTTGGCAATTACTCCCGCTGAATCGCTCAAATCCCGCTGGAAGTTATCACGACTGAGGGGACGGAAGTGTATATTTTCCTGATCAAAGGCTTCATCGACCGGATAATACACATAAAAATCATACTCCGGAAAGGGGGTGCACAGATCGATGATATCTTCCATCGCCTCAAAATGCAGGTAGACCATAATTTTGCTTTTTCGAATCGAATCGGTGTTATGAACATCCGGCGGGATAGTTGGCGGCAGAATTGGGGCATTAAAATGGTGCCAGTGCAGGCCAATGGGGTAATTTGCCGGAGCAAAATAGCGCATGATGAGTATATGAAAAGGGTTTGGTATCGTCGGCATAGGTACCTTGTGTACAAATGCGTAGAGGTGGCCGATTCCGATACTCGGAATTTTATTCAGCTGTGCAAAACGGGAGGATATAGGCTCATAATCGGTGACAACCAGGTCATAGTCCTTCGGTTCATACTTGACTATATCATAGATAAACTGGGTAACATCCAGCATCTTGGCAGTTTTGGGTATGTTTATTCTTCCGTTTTCAATGACATAAGTCAGCCCCTTGAGGTGGTCGTAGTTCTCAAAGTAGTCAGGAATCCAGTTGTCCTTCAAGGGCGGCCCGCTTAATATTATATGAACTTGGTGTCCCTGTCTGATAAGTTCCTTCACCATTGCCCGACCCCGCACAATGTGGCCGTGGCCGGTAGTTTGTATCCCGTATAATATCTTCATGTGCGCTCCGAATCTTTCACTTCTCTCAGTAAGCGGTTTGTAACTGCCTTTAAATTTGCTATTACACTTGGCTCAGTCCCGCCCAGGTGAACCCATTCATCGGCCTGCACTGCGTCGATTTTCAAACCTCCTTGAAGGGCCTCTTCTAGAACCGGCAAATACCGATGTTCGTCGGTTTTGTGACTGAGCATGCTGTCCATAATTGAAACAGGTACTTTCCACACCCCTATGTCCACAAATTCACTTTTTCCCTGCCAGGCCCGGGTGATATGGGTCTTTTCCGGGTTGATCGAAACGCGCTCGCCGTGGGGCTGATCGCATATGTGCGAAGCAACTGTGAGGGCTGCAGTAGAGGGAGAATGGACCACTTGCTCGAATATTTGGGCTGGAACATATCCGTCGGCCAGCCAGACTATCGCCCGCTCACTAAAAGGATCGCTGCGATAGGCTTG
>JAWLDZ010000014.1:34966-45194 GCA_041686355.1 Spirochaetaceae bacterium | reverse complement strand
TCTTCAATCTCTTTCCATGGAAGCAGACTGACTGGCAGTAATTCCAACTGCTCACCGGCATATTCTCCTACAATCCCCTTGCCGGTGGCCTGCTGCCACCAGGATTCGGTCTCCCGGTCATACATGACGGGGTTGCTGAACCTTAAAAGACCGGTAGTCCCAAAACTGAGCACCTCGTCAAAGCCTTCCCTTAGAAAGGCAATCGCCGTATTGCTCAGAGGCGCATAAGAGACTCCCACAGGGACATCCCCAATTCGGTCGTTCACTACCTCATGCCACATCAAAATCTGGACCGGGTACACCCTGACATTCTTATCGTACCGCAGCAGAAGCACTGCTTCACGGTCATCCATCCACTCGGAGGCCCTCTCAACACTCGTAAAATGGGGCAGACTCAGCGCCGGAATTCCCTCACGCGGAGCACCACCGGGAATAATTGAACCGTAGTACACCGCAGACCGCCCAAAATCCGTGCGAAAGTCCTTATAAAAGTTCACCGGCGGCGTCCCCGGATCCGATAAAATCCCGTCCGGCCCGCGCTCTGCCGACCGGCTTTCTTTCAAGGGCTCATCGCCAGGAGCCTTTTCCTCGGCCCCGGCTGCCCTCTCGGCCGCCGTATTCGCAGGTTCCTTCTCCCGGGAACCGGAAGCCCACAGCCCTGTAAGGACCAAACTTAAAATTATTAGTACCAGAGGGATTTTCTTAATATTTTTCATGCTGCACCGCCTTCTTAAAACATAGTAATAAGAAGGGCCTGAGAAAAGTTATACATGACTATTTTTGTAATTTTTTATTTAAATGCTCTTCCCTTAGCCGGACCGTCAAGCGTGGCCAACACCAGGGGCAAAGTACGTAGAAAACCGGCGTTAGCCCCGCTCAGCTGTGTCTCAGTAGTCGAATTTTCCTGAATCCACATCCGCTTCGGCGGTACCGCCCATGGAAGCGCGAATTACCGCAATGCCCTCCCGTTCAAAGGCCCCGGCTACCCGCTCCTGCAGCTCCTTTCCAGGGGTAACAGCAACCATGTAGCCCCCCCGGCCTCCGCCGGTCACCTTTGCCCCAGGGGCACCAAGGGAGACTGCCAGGTTGCAGAGATGTACAAGCCTCTCGTGGCTCAGCCCCATCTCAATCAGAATCTGATGGTTCTCGCTCATAATCCTGCCGGTGGCCGAATAATCCCCGGCCGAGAGGGCCTGCTTAAGGGCATCAACCTGCTCCCGTATCCGTCCGAGACGGCTTTTGAACAAATCCGGCTCGTTCCGCTCCTGCTCTTCCAAAAATCCCTTCAGAGAGGCGGTGTTAGAGGTAACTCCGCTGTTTCCCAGTACTACTTCCACCGGCTCGGAGAGCTGTATCCGTTCGAACTGCTTCACACCATTAGCTATCTTGTATTCGATAACCCCCCCATAGGTAGAAACGGTGTTATCTACTCCACTCGGAAGCCCGTGGTAGCCAAACTCACCCTCCCAGGCTACGCGGTTAATGTGGTGAATATCCAGACCCAAATTGAACTCTTCGTTACACGCCCTGGCAAAGGAGACGCAGATCGCCGCACTGGCCCCTACCCCGCTGCCGGCCAGCAAATCGCCGCCGACAGTTATCTTGATAGGCTCTTTTTTCACATCCAGCCCCATAACCTCAATCATCCGGTTAAAGGAGACAATTGAGTCCTGCTTTTTGGCCTCCTTATAGCCGGGTACTTCGGTGCGATTGTCCTCCACTATCCAGCCTTCCCCCGACTCCCGTCGCTCAACGGTACAGACGGTCTGAAAGGGAATCGCCGCCAGAATCGCGGGAATCTCCCACAAAACAAACTGATCGCCTATTAAAATTGTTTTTCCATATCCTGTTCCAGTGCCCATTTCTGTTCCCCCTTATGTTTTTTTGGCCGCACTCGCGAGTTTTTTCGAGAGTACCCGCTCGGTTTCATCTATGAGATTCTGCTCCCGGCCGATAGGAACAGTTGTTGCCGCTGAAAGACCATGGCAGGCGTCGGCAAAGCCGCCGATTTGGATGGTCGCTTCCGGCAGAAAAGCACTCAAGCCCGGTTTTCTCCCGGCACGTATCTCCTCGGTCAGGAATTCGGAAACCCGCATCGATATCTTCTTAGAATTAAAGGCAATTTCACCAAATCCGGGCACCTCATCCGGAAGCGTTTGAAATCCGGCCAGGTATTTATGCGGGTCGAGAAAGTCCATATTCCGTATAATCGTACAGAATACTCCAATCATCTTTACCCCCATGGGCCGAAACCGCTCCTCTACGTCAAACCACTGCAGATGGGCAGTGGTATTCGGGCCTTGAGAACGGAGGCGCTCAATTTCCTGGTCAAAGAGCTTCTTCCGGGTCTCCAGCAGGTTCTGAACCTCCCCGGAGAGCTCGGGGGTAAAGCCCTGCAGACAGAGCTCCCGTCCCTTGGCCGCTCCCCCCTGATAGTAGCCCACCCCTCCGAGGGTATCGAGAGCCGAACAAAGCTGGTCGGCGGGATACTCCTTCTCGAAATTAATATAATACTTCTCCCCGGCGGGCTTCTCTCCGGCTTCATGCCCCTCATCTCCCGGCACCACCACCTCTGCCCGCATAGTACCCTGTTGCTGAGCTTCCTTCAGAATACTGCGGTTCACCCCGCTCAAGGCACCGTCGACAAAAAACCCGTCCCCCACCGCCCCCAGGGCGCCCAGGTGGGCAAGGTCTCTATTGGAGGGATCAAGCCGTTCGGCCAACACATAACAGGTTGCCGAGGCGGAGATATCCCGGTCGCCCTTCAGACCGAAGAGGTCCGCATCCACCACATGCACCGTCGGGTCGTCTACCTCCTCCGCAGGATGGTGGTCTATAATCAGCACCAGGTTCCCTCCCCGGTTCAATTTGGCAATCATCGGGGAAATTTTGCCGGCAAAATCGGCAAAAATAACAATGCGGTTACGGCGTTCAAAAATCCTCTGCAATACCAGGGGGTAGGGCTTCTCCAAGGCCGAGGCCTCGACCGTATACCCCGCCCTCTCCAGCGCACTGAGCAGAATCGCCCCGGCGGTGAGCCCGTCGGTGTCGTTGTGATGAAACAGATCGATATGCTGGGAGGGGTAGTAAGCCATCGCCCCCAGGGCGGCCTCAATACGACTTACAAATTTATCCGGCACTTCTATCATTTTTAATGTTTCTCCTATACTAAAATAGAACGGAACCTGCACTGTGTAAAGTTTTTTATCCTCTACAGCGAGCTGCCGCCCTTTTTTAGAAATCTCCTTGCTTGAATAAACTCGTTTCCTGTACCTTAAAGCTCTAAAATGTTATATTTTAGGATATTATCATTTCGTTCACTATTTGGGAGTCTGAAAGATGAAATTGCGGGTTAAGATGCTTACCGTTATGGTCACGGTATTTGTTGTTTTTATTATAGCGGGATTAGCCTATGGATATATCAGATATTCGGAGATTCGGGAAAGTACCTTGAAGAACACCGTTTCGGAGATGAACACCACTCTTTCCGAAGCCTTGGCAGCCAAGGAGGATGTGTGGATTACCAATGCCCTGATGATCGCACAGAATCCTATAGTTGCCGAGGGGCTGGCAGAGAGAGACCGGCAAAGCTGTATTGCGCTTCTTGATCGTTATGGGGATACCTACCGGGAATTTACCGGTTTCCAAAACGTACAGATACACCTCATCGACCGCAACTTAAACTCATTTGTAAAGTCCTGGGCGCCCGAGGATTACGGGGAGAGTCTCGACTACTCCGCTGCCTACAGGGATGTGCTGCAGCGAAGCGGCAAACCCATGGTGACAGTAGAGGCTTCCCCTAAGGGACTTCGCCTGAAGGGACTGTTTCCTATCAACCACAAGGGCAGAACCGTTGGTATAGCAAATTTCGAAGGGGGGCTCAACTCCATCAAGCGAAGTCTCGAAAAAAGCAATATCGAGTTTCTCTATCTGCTTAGTAACGACTACCTCGATATTGCCTCGTCAATCACCGATAACCCCACTGTCGGTTCGTATACCTTGAGCCAAAATGATGTAAACCAGGATTTTCTCTCTTATGCTACAAGTTCGCTCTCCCTAAAAGATGCGCTTGAAGATTCCCAAGATGGATTCACCTTCGATTCAGAATATCTCGTAAGTGCACATCCCGCTGAGAGCTTCAATAACAACCAGGTAGGTGTGTACATAATCGGGATGAAGAGCGAGATAGTCACCCAAACCCTTGCTCAGAATCGGGACTTGCTGGTGACTCTCGGACTCTTTGTACTGGTTGCCTTCCTGATAATGATTCCGGCGATACAGATAGCCCTGGAGAAAATCATAGTCTCCCCCGTCCGTCTCTTTTCTCGAAAGATGGAGGAGATTTCTTCAGGTCAGGGCGACCTTACCGGACAGATCGATATCCACACTCAGGACGAAATAGGTGCTCTCAGCTCCGGATTCAACCGCTTCAATGAAACTCTTCGCAGAATGATCCTGCATATCAAAGGTTCCGTCGCGCATACCATGGAAGAAGTGGAAACGGTTGTTTCAAGTGCCACCGAATCGGCTTCTGCGGTACAACAGATGAAAGCCAATATCGATTCAGTAAGCCGCTCAGTAGAAAATCTGCTTACCAATATTGAGAAAAGCGGGATCCGCCTCTCATCAGTTCAATCCGATGTGCAGGACTTGCAGAACCAAATTTCAAGTCAGGTTTCGGCAGTGGAGCAGACCGGCTCCTCCGCTGAAGAGATAGATGCTCAGGCCAAGAGCATCAGTACTACTTCAAAGAAAAGGGAAGAGGAGACTCAACAACTTTCACAGGTAGTGGCCAGCAGCAAGAAGGATCTGCAGGATGTTCAAGCTCGGGTGCACGGGCTTACTCAGAAAACCGGAGATATGGAAAATGCAGTTTCTGTGATTAGCGGTATTGCCGCTCAGACGAGCCTTTTAAGCATGAATGCTGCAATAGAGGCTGCCCATGCGGGCGATCATGGAAGAGGTTTTGCGGTGGTGGCGGATGAAATTCGTAAGCTCGCAGAAACCTCCGCGACAAACTCCAAAAGTATCCGCGAGGGTCTCAAGGAGAGTGTGAAAGAGGTTCATGCCCTCTCCACTACCTTCGAACGGACCCAAAGCGTTTTCTCACAGGTTGAAGAGTTGAGCAGCTCGGTGGGCACCTCTTTCCAGGAAATTGAGCATACGGTCAGTGAGCTCTCCGAGGGCATTCAAGAAATCACTCGCTCTATAGTCGAGATACGTGAAGCAATTACCCATATAGACGAAAAATCCAAAAACATAACTGAATCCTCGCAAGAGGTGGTTGAGCACAACCGCAGCAGCGAAGACTTGGTAAAAAACTTCAGCGGCGCCATATCGGAAATTTCGGTGGGAGTCAATGAAGTGAATCAGTCCGCCCTCAGTCTTGACGAGAGTGTCCGCAGCATCTCCGAGCGAATGAAGGAACTTGGCGGACAAGTCGACGGGTTTATTGTCGAGAAGGAATCTGATGAGGAATCTAACAAGGAATCCCCCGCGGATTCTGAGTAATAGTTCCGAACAAAGGAGTTGTCTATGGCAAAGAAAGAGAGCCAAAAGGATAAACTGCTCAAGGAGCTTCAAACTCTGCTGCCTCAGGTGGATGAGCAAGGCTTGAGCTTTCTCATCCAACAAACTACTACCCTTATCTACAACGAAAAGGTGAAAGAGCTTAATGCAAGCCGCGAAATAGCTGAACAAACTCAAAGTCCTGCGGCAGAGAAGCAGCCGAAAAAAAGCAATGCCCCTCAGGTTTATTTTGAGACTGGAAAAAGCGGAAGCAGTTTTTTCCTCGACGTAGACGGCAAACGAGCAATTTTGGATCAGGATGAGCTTATGCAGATGGTAAAAATTGCTCAAGTGGCCGACGATTCCAAAACCGCCCGAGAACGGGTCTACCGCTGGCTGAAAAAAAACCGTGACGACATTATCTTCGACTGCGGTCTGCAGCCCGGCGGAGCCAAAATTGCCGCCCTCTGTGAACGCCTGCAAAGTGACTTTGCAATTCGTGAATGAACACCAGGGTCCCCCTGTGCTTCCCCCTCCACACACATTTCTCTTCGAACTTCTTAGCCCGAACTTCTTAGAAAATTTCGACTTTTTTCGCTTGCGATACTGTTTCCATGACCAACTAAAAGGTTTATACTGACGGCTGTCGGTTTCAGGCCGAAATACTCTGGGCCGACTCAGGAGACAGTTTAATGAATGAATACACCTATGATAATTTTTTATCCTATATAAAATCAATAAAAATAGGTCTACCCAGTTTTAAGATGCCGAAACTGCAGATACGCGACCTCACAGCCAAACTGCCCATCATTCAGGGTGGCATGGGGGTTGGGATATCCCTTTCCGGGCTGGCATCGGCGGTTGCTGAGAACGGCGGTATCGGAGTGATTGCGGCAAATGGAATCGGGATGACTGAACCGGACTACTTCAAGGATGGAAGGGCTGCAAATATCCGAGCGCTGCAAAAGGAGATTCGTAAAGCCCGGGCTGCTACAAATGGAATAATCGGCATCAACATCATGGTTGCCCTGAACGATTTCTACGAACTTTTGCAGACTTCCATAGAAGAGAAGGTCGACCTGATCATTATGGGAGCCGGACTGCCGGTGAAGAATATACCCGTTGAGGAGATAAGAAAAAATAATATAAAAGTAGCCCCTATTGTAAGCACAAGCCGGGCAGCCCAATTGATATTTAAGATGTGGAAACGCATTTACAATGATGTTCCCGATGCAATAATAGTTGAAGGGCCGGAAGCAGGAGGGCACCTCGGAGTAACAGAGGCTGAAATTAACGATCCTGCGGTAAAAATAGAAAACGTAGTGCCCCAAGTCAGGGAAGCACTTGCTCCTTATGAGACAGAATACAATAGACAAATTCCGGTTATCGCTGCGGGCGGAGTATTTACCGGTGAGGATATTCACAAAATGCTGCGCCTCGGAGCCCAGGCAGTCCAAATGGGCACCCGTTTTGTAGCAACCGATGAATGCGATGCGGATGTACGCTTCAAAGACGCCTATGTCGCTGCCAAGAAAGAGGACATTGGAATCATCAAAAGTCCTGTCGGACTTCCGGGGCGGGCAATTGTAAATGACTTTCTGGAAAGGGCTGCCCACACACAACAGCCCTTCAAATGCCCATGGCAGTGTCTTGCCGGCTGCAAAGCCGACCAAGCTAACTACTGCATCTCCACCGCCCTTAACAATGCCCGGCAGGGAAAACTTGCCCACGGTTTTGCCTTTGTAGGCTCAAATGTGCACAGGGTTGAAAAAATTGTGCCGGCGGCGGAGCTAATGGGCGAGCTGGAAACCGGCTACATGAGAGCCCTCTTTTTGGAGATGAATGAAACCCTGGCCGACGTAATGGAGAGAATCAGGGAGCTAAAGGGAGAGTATCGTATAGCGGAAGCCAAGTTGGCGAGAATAAAAGCAGATTACGAACAGGCGATCGCTTCTCGTATTCAAACTGTCAGAGCCGGAAGCGTTGCGGTTTTGCGGGATGAATACAAAAAGACCGCCACCCGGCTCACTGAGCTCCGCCTGAAAATCACTGATCACGTGTTCGAAACCTATGCGGTGTTATCGGAAGAATTGCCGAAATAAACCGTCTTTTCTTCTAGTAATCGCTGGGCTAAGGTTTCTACCTCGGCCCAGTGGTATTTTAAAATCTTCTCGGCAATCCTTTGGATCTGGGTAAACTTTTCATCGGCAACATCCTTTCTCAAGTAATTGAGAATATTCAAGACAAAAGCCCGATCTTCTTCAAAATGAACCGATAGTTCCGTTTGCTTAAACCCCCCGGCAAGCTCTACCGCAACAGAACCTGCCACTTTTTGTACCAATATATTATAAAACAATCGGTAGTCCTTCCGTTCAAGAGTCTTTTTATCCTTCCTCTCCAGCCGGCCGAACATCAAAGCGTCTTCATCAAAATAATCTTTTAAACGGACAGTTTTAGTGGCCCACAGGGGAGACACCTGTGGCTCTATGCTGCTCGACTCAACCTTAAACCCAAGGTATCTGGCAACAATCACATGACCGGCTTCATGAAATGCATAACTTCTCACTGCTCTAGTTCCATCCTTCGGTTTGAGAAGCAAACCAGTCAGTATATCATATTTTGACTAGTAAATACAAATTATTTTAGTGTTTATATCAGCTTTTTTTTCGGTATTTTGTACCTCCTTAAGCAAACATAAGCAAACTGACGGCCATCACCACCATCCCCGAAATAACCCCGTAAATGGCAATATGGTGTTCCCCGTACTTCTCGGCCGTCGGCAGCAGCTCATCGAGGGAAATGTACACCATTATTCCCGCCACCCCGGCGAACAGAATTCCAAACATAAGCTCGTTGAAAAACTGCATAAGTAAGAAATAGCCCACCACAGCCCCTACCGGCTCGGAAAGCCCAGACAGGGCCGACCAGATAAAGGCCTTCTTTTTGCTGCCGGTCGCATAATAAAGGGGGACCGAAACGGCAATTCCCTCCGGAATATTATGAATCGCGATTGCCACGGCGATACTCACACCCAAGGCTGGGTCCTGCAAAGCTCCGGTAAAAGTCGCTATACCCTCCGGAAAATTATGGATTGCAATGGCCAGGGCTGAGAAAAGCCCCATGCGCTTAAGGTTTCCATGGTCGTACGCCTGGTCAGCCTGACCGGAAGCTCCGGGCTGGACCGTACCACCCTCCGAAGAACCTTCACCGCATCCATTTAACTGGTCCACAGCCCGAATTTCATGGGGGTTTTCGTATTCCGGCACTAATGTATCAATCAGCGCTATCACCGCCATTCCGCCGAAGAAGGCCAGCGTAGTCAACCGGTATCCGGCGGCATACCCAAGCGCTTCTCCTAAGGAGTCATTCGCCTTCACGAAGATCTCAATAAAGGATACATAAATCATGACACCGGCGGAAAAACCAAGGGCTCCGGCTAAAAAGCGGGGGCTAGTTTTTTTGGAGAAAAAAGCCAATAAGCTTCCGATACCAGTGGCTAAACCGGCAAACAATGTAAGTCCAAAGGCAAATACTAATTCATTCATGGTCCCTATCTTAATAAAAATTAACAAACTTTACAAACAATCAATGGCTCTTGACCAAAGAAGGCAAGTGCGACAGAGTATACCCCATGACGGAACACGAACGCCGGCGCTGTGAAGCTCGTTCAGCTATCTTTAAGGCCCTCGGCCACCCTAGCCGCCTCTATATTCTGGAACAGCTGCGCGAAACACCGCATTGCGTATGCGAGCTGACGGAAAAGGTGGGAGCCGACACCTCTACCATTTCTAAACATCTTACCATTCTGCGGAATGTCGGATTGGTTCGAAGTGAAAAACAGGGTACAACTGTCTATTACAGCCTGGCCTGCGCCTGCCTGACACAATTTTTACAGGGAGCTGAGACATTGCTCAAAATGAAAGCTGAATCAGATTCAGCAGCATTATGAGCAGAAATTACTATAACCGGCCTTACTTCAAATCGGCGAACAACCAGGGAACCATCTCGCCAACTGTAGGGTGGGGAATAACCGTTTCCTGCAGCGTGCTGTAGGGCAGTTTAGCCTGCATTGCCAAAGCCAGCATCCCGATAATCTCATCACCGCCAACACCAAAGAGGGTAGCACCTAGAATTTGCTTGGTTTCTTTCTCTACTATCACCTTCATAAGCCCGTCGGTCTCCGCCTTCTCTTTAGCCCTGCTGACCGAGCTCATCGGCATACTTCCCACCACGTAATCGCGCCCCTCCCGTTCCGCCTGGGAAGCACTCATACCAACCCGTGCTAAGGGCGGGTCCATATACATGGCATAGGTAAGGATTCTGTCTGAAATACGGCGATTACCCCGCTTAAAAAAATGCTCTAAAAAAACCTGACCGTCATGAACCGAGGTATGGGTAAAGGCGCCCTTCCCGTTTACATCGCCCAGCGCATAGATGTGCGGCTGAGTTGTGCGGCAGTAGTCATCCACTTGAATATGGCCGCGATCGCTTACTTCTACTCCGGCGGATTCAAGGTTAAGGGCATCACTATTCGGCAGCCGGCCTATGGCAAATAGAATATGGCTTCCCGTGGCCTCCTTCACCTGCCCCTCCTGCTCATAGGTCAGCTTCACTCCCGCTGGAGTCTTCTCGACCTTGCTGCTGGTGCTGCTCAGGTGGAAGGATACCCCCTCCTGTTCTAAAATCGACTGGGCGGTAGTACTGAACTCCGGGTCTTCCC
>JAWLDZ010000014.1:28891-34866 GCA_041686355.1 Spirochaetaceae bacterium | reverse complement strand
GCAGCAGCTCCGGCAGAATAGTACCAGTAGCTTGTCCCGTTCCGATAATCACCACATCGTAGCTTTTCATATTTACATCCCCTAATAATTTTTGCAGAAGAGAGGATAGCCCTAGATCCAACCCTCAGTTCACCCTTCAGTATATAAACCGGCTCGTTTTAAAGCAAAAAAGATCACAAACAACCACGCACCAATTTTTACC
The DNA here is from genome assembly GCA_041686355.1 of Spirochaetaceae bacterium. Lineage (GTDB taxonomy): Bacteria > Spirochaetota > Spirochaetia > DSM-16054 > Sediminispirochaetaceae > DSBN01. Next base: position 34,664 of record JAWLDZ010000014.1, on the reverse strand, counting down.
CTCGCTAATCCAGCTTATCTTACTAAAATCTTAATATTTTTTTGATTATCCCTTAAAAGGCATCTATTACGTTGTGAATATCCAAAACAACGAGGAGGATATTTATGAGTATCAAGAAAATCATTATTGGGATTTTTCTAAGTGTATTTGCCCTATCACCACTGATTGCACAGGTCCAGCCGGGAGATGCTGACCACACAGTGACAGAAGTAATTGAAGAACACGACAACACTTCGGTGGCGAAGGAGCTGTTTGATTCTGAATTTGAGACTATAGACAGTAAAGATGAGAGTGTAGCATTTTTTGCCCCGGAAGATGAAGTTTTGAACGATCAGGCAGGTGAAGAGGTTTCTGCTGAGCAGCTTAAGTCTCTTTTTGAAGGTCACCTGGCAAAAGGTATCGCATCCCGGGAACCGCTTGAGTACATTGAATGGTTCGCAACAGAGAGCGGTGAGAAAATCACCGTATCAACCGAGGATGATGCAGTAATATTGAACGATTCCGTAGAAGTAGTAGACGCTATACCAACCAAAAACGGTGTCGTCTATGTAATCGATGGGGCTCTTAAATAATTGGCCCTTGGCAAGCACCCATTGCGGCAGTTGGGTACAAGCTCAACTGCCGCTTCTGCTCTTTACCCTGCCTTGTAAATTACCAGCTCGCGCTCTCCTCCTCCCGCCTATCCAGAATGATACTCTGCATGTATTGGATAACCCCATTAACCTCATCCTTATTCGGAATTTCAATATCTCTGTCACCAATATCCTTTGAGTAACCAATTTTCTTTATTTCTGTTGGAAAATTGGCAAAAAGCTGCCCATTGTAAAGTACCTGCGGTGTCTCATGAAGAAAAAGCACCGGATGGCGTTCCTTTTTCACAAGAGAATAGCCCATAAAATCAGGGGGCATCTCCTCCTCCCCGCTTATATCCAAAATAGTAGGAGCAAGATCGGTGGTGGTTCCCTCCTTCTCGATTACCCCTGCTTCTATATCAGGGTGTATAATAAACAGCGGTATGTGTTCCGGCGGCTTCATGTTGTTCTCTATTACAAACTCTTCATGGGAAGAGTATTCCGGGTTTTTTATCGCAGCCTCATGATCCGCGTAGATGATAATAAGAGTGTTTTCATCGAGTCCCGCATTCGCAAGGTTATCAAAAAAAAGCTCAAGGGACGCATCAACAAAGGACACCGAATTAAAATAATCCCGTACCAGAGGATTTGCTATTTCTTCAAACTCTTCTATCCCATATTCGGTAGGATAAAAATCGAAGGGGGTATGGCTGGTGACAGTAATGAGGAATGCAAAAAAGGGCTCCACCGCCTGTTCAATATAATCGAAGGACTGTAGGAAAAAATCGTAGTCATTTATGCCGAAGGAAGTCTTTGACACATCCATGATACTTTCATCAAAGGAAAAATCCTCCCTGCTGTAAAATCTGTCAAACCCCAGTTCCGGGAATGCCTTGTGCCGGTGAAAAAAGGTTTTATCATTTCCGTGGAAGGCCATGGAAGCATATCCCTTATCCTTTAATAGTTTTACAAAAGAGTCAAATTCAGAAAGATCGTTTACCTTAAAACCGTAGTTTTTATTTATCGGGTATATGGAGGTGAGGAAGGAGAACTCCGCATCAAAACTGCCGTTTACGTGTTGTGCATAAATTCTTTCAAAGTACAACGATTTTTCTTTTAAACCACTGAGAAAGGGAGCCACCTTCCTTCCGTTATAGACATAATCTATAATTTTTTCATCAAGAGACTCCACCTGTATCACAATAATATTGTGGTCCTTCTCGACTATATCTTCACCCTTCACTATCTCTTTGCCATTCAACCCAACCTCCTTTTCCGGAGGAGGAGTCTCAAGTTCCTTTATCTTGTCTCTGCCCACAAACTGCATCATATATATTTCGTGCACATAGAGGGGGAGAATTCCATACACACTGACAAACGCTGGGGTACTTCGATTATAGAGTATAAAGCTGTTCTCCCTTCCCATAAGTACATAGGAACTATAGAATTGTGCACTCATCAGCACCAGGGCTGCCGCCAACGTAACAACAGTCCGCCTTCTTGCGCCTGCCCTTATCCACAACACCCTAAGAGGTACGGTGCTCTTGCCCCTGTTTAACAGGATTAGGGCAAGAATATCCAGCAGAAAAAGCACGTCGTAGGGCCGTCCTATCTGAAACAGCAGCACCTTGAAGGGCCTAATTCCCCGCCCCATCAGAATATCGCTCAAGCTTAAATAGTTGCCAAAATATCTGCTGTACCACACTGTAGATACAAGAAAAAGGGTAAACAGAAAAAGGAACAAGACCAGTAAGTTTCTGACCCTCCTGTTGTAGGTCAGGGGCAGGAGAAACCCATAGATTACTACCAGGGCAACCACGTTCCGTAGTATAAGCCCCGAATAAGTGGGAACATGAAATATGTAAATGGAGAGGTAGGTGTATTTGAACAGGTACCCTATAGAAAAAAACAGCACAAAGAGGTTTAGAGTAGAATCATTTAGAAGTAGCATTTCACGGATATTTTTTTTCATGCATTTCTCCGAGCAGTTCTCATTTTTAGTTCCATCCGTTGTGTCATAAGATGGTGTTCTTAAAACACTCCTTCAGATCACCATGAATTTTATAGGCCTCCGCCCTAAGTTCCGCATCAAAACCTTCTGCTTCCCGGGCTGGAGCTTTCGATAGAGAGAAACCGGAGGGTAAATTCTCCCGGAGGCCGGTATGACGGGCCAGACTTTTCCACACCACTTGCGGCTCATCACACAATCCCTCGTACTCCACAAAAAGTGCTTGTCCCTTTACAATTTTACTCTGTTTCAACAAATATCGATAGACCCGATTCCATTGCTCCAGCCAATAGTCGAGTTTTTCGGGAGCGTATGTCGGAACTTTCCCGTCAACATCGAAGCGGCGGTGATCGCTTCCGAACTCATGATGTACCAGCCACTTCATATACTGCTTTGAAAAATTGTCCTCCCTATGTACTTCAACAAAGTGCCTGTGCTGACGGTAGAGGGAAAGGGCCTGCTGGAGAGGATCTCTAAAGGGTATAAGAATTACCGCCCTTGGAAAGGCAGTGTGGAGTGAGGAGAGTCTGAGTATGTTGTTGTTGTTTTTTGATAAATACCGCCTGGCCCCACTCAATTCCAACAAGTCGGCTATGTATTTTCGGAAAGCCTCGATTGTCTCCGGGGCAGCCTTCATCGGCGTGAGTCTGTCGGAGGCAATATAACTCTTTCCGGAAAAAACCCTCCAAAAAACCTCCTCGAGTGCTTCAGGACTGTCGAAGTCAACAAGGATACCGTCTCCGTGAGCACGTTCGCTCAACTCACCCTTTTGCGCCGATGTGCTGCTTATTTTTCTCCACAGTCTGGGTGCGAGGGGAAAGGGCATCTCCCTATAGGTGAGAGAACAAAACTCCCCGGTTTCATAGAGCAACCGCATAAGTGCGGTTGTACCGGCCCGGGCCAGGGCGGTGACAAACACATGCTCCCCCTCCCGGGCCTTTTTCGAAGAGGTTGGGTAGAGTCCTTGTTCGATTTGAAAGGACATCTCCGAGACCATTCGAGAAGTAAGGGCAAAATGGTGCAGCACCCGTGCACCAAATCCATAATCAGCTTTTGTTGACATAACGTCCTCTCACAAAGCCGTAAAATAGAGCAATCCCCGTGGCTCCGAGAATTCCCGGAAGAGAAGATAAGAGTGGGTAAAAATCCGATCCGATATAGATTGTCACAAGAATCGCGAGAATAAAAGGAGCAAAGACCATTAGTAACGTTGCCAGCAGTTTCATAGAATCCAAAAAGATGTTTCCCGCATACTTGGGGAGCACCTTTTCCTTCCAGCTGTCGGTTGTATTTTTATCGGTGAAAACCGCAATTATATTTCTATAGGTAGTGTTCATATGCGTGAGCAGCACGAACAGCCTGGACCTAAAGAGTATCTCCACAGTACAAATACAACAAATGCCTATAATGAGCCAGTTCACTTTTCCCGATCCTGTTCCGCCTTATCCTTCGCATCATCCTCTGCTTTATGTGCTGTTTCATCCTCGGATTCGGCATCGGATTCAGCATCGGATTTCTTGTTTTTGCCAATTCCAAGCAGTCTCTTTACGGGATACCAGACAATGGCAAAGATTGCCAAAAAAACAGAGACTATAACCCCTACAATAACAGCAAGTGCACCGGTACCGAGCCCCGGCCCTACATAAGAGTATACCGGTGTGTTCAGTATAAAAAACGCGAAAATAGCTAACAATCCAATTCTGACTTTCATATCGCTCTCCTTCTAAGCTTCCTATTCACAGCTCTTTTCCTCGGGAATAAAATCGAAAAAATCTTTCGGCACCCACACAGCGTCGGAGAGTACCAGGGATTCTTCCTGATCGTATCTGTTTATAAAATCAAACACCGTATTTCCATTGTTGTCTACAATCATTATACGACCTTGGGTGGAACTGGTGATAAGTATGTTCCCGTTGGGCAGGAACTGATGCTGCCCGCGAATACTCGAATAAAAATTATCCCTCTGCCCGTCGTATACCACTTCGGTCTCGAAGGTTTCAACATCCATCTCTATTATGCGGCTGTATTTTTTGGGATTCTTCGGCTCATATTCTCCATACACATCACGGGTTTGGTTGTCGAAGACGGTAATAGTACCATTTGCATGCCAATCCGGATCGTGCTGCCTGGAGTAAGCCCCCACCCTCCACCATTTGATCTTTTTGCTCTCCGGGTCCACTACCATAACCGCATTTAAGGATCTTAGACTTAGCAGCAGATCCCCCGCCTCAAAACCGGGAAATGCCCCTGCATATTCAGCCGGAAGCGGTTCGGCATCATTAAAATGCCACCAGTCATCCAGCCACCGGTCGTCCAGCATATCGTCTCTTCTTATCGAAAGGACATCAGTATAGGGGTTAGCTTGCATAATAGCCCCAACCTCAAGCTTTTCCAAGGATGCCCCGTTTTCCGAATCGATCCTATGCAGTATTTTATCATCATCGATAGTCCACACGCTCGAACCGTCACCCTGCTTTTCAATTTCATGACTGAACTTTCCAAGCTTTACCCACAAAGAGTTCGAACAGAAGTCGACTCTTTGCATACCGTTTCCATGATCACCGTCGTTTAGGATGAGCGAACCATCGGGGTATAAAGAAATTCCCTGAGGGAGGTCTATTGGCGTGGTATAGCTCTTTTTTTCTTCCCCCGGGCCCCGATTTTCATTATATACATCTATTGCCTCGACAATTGCCTCTTTATCAGGCAACCACCTGTGGACTAGCTCCCCGCTCTCGTCCAGGAGAATTCCGCCGTGCAGGCTCTCCTCAAATTCGAACGCCCCCCATATCAGCAGATAGCCTGGAGGGTAAGCATCCGCCTCCTTATACAGCAGTGGATCCAAACGACGCTCCCGTAGGCTGTCCGCCTCCACGGTTGCATACTCGCGGTCGCTGTTCTTCTCCAGCTTTTCCAGCATCCGCTCCGGGCGAATACCTAAACTGTGTTTTATCTTTTCAATCGGGGTTTTTGAATGCGGACCGTAGCCTTCAATAAAGGATCTTACCGGATCTATCACCTGCCAGGGGAAAAACTCGTACTCCGAGGAAAAGTAGCCCCAGCTGAATACTGCAAGTGTCACTAAAAAAATTCCCGAAAAAATACGTATCTTCCGCATCCTGCATCCTATGTTTTAAAGTATATCCAGTATATCCGGTTTTTAACATTTTCGTCCACCTAAACGCCTAAAGGC
>JAWLDZ010000014.1:18432-28791 GCA_041686355.1 Spirochaetaceae bacterium | reverse complement strand
GGAACTCGGGAAACTCTTAGTTAAGAATATCCAGGAATTCCAGGTCCAGAAAATGGATACGGTCCTGGGGAAGATAGGCTGTCCTTCGGTATTTTTTTGACCCCGATTCAAAGAGAACCGCCAGGGAGTTGTCATAGTCGGCGATCCCTTCGCTCATAGGAGGGAGGGTAGAAACTTTTACAAGGTTTGTATGGTCGAGAATCCAGACCGGCACAGTGCTTCCGTCGCTTAAGGAGAACATATCATCCGGTTCTTTTTCTAGGGGAGAGCGGTAGATGGATAACCTGCTTGAATTTCTCCGTCCATAGGACTGGCTCAGGACAATGTGGTCGTCGATAAAAGCAGCCCCCTGTACCTCGTCGGGAATGGAAAAGAAAAAATCGGGCTGCACCTCTCCGGCACCGCTCCGGCCGCTTAGCAGAGCGCCGGAATCCGGATCTGCTTTAAAAGCAGCCATCAAAGCATAGTTAAACCCCTTTCCGGAAATTTTATAGGTATGGGAAGCGTGGGTCTGGTATTGCCGCCGCCTATTTCTAAACTCGCCAACTATTAGATACTCTTCAAAAGTGCCGGCGAAAGAGCCCTTGACCTCTGAAAACAGTGGTGGATTCAGGGTGATCATAGCATTATCATCTGCCTCGGAGATGAGATTCAAAGAAAGCTGATAAATATATTTCCCCGAGGCAATCCAAAGGGTATCACCTACTACAGCCACTCCTCCCAAGTGATCCTTGTGGGGTAAACCATCATGGTTGTACAGCCAAAGTGTCTTTTTTTGTTTCTGGTCATCCATAGAGATGAGGGTGAGAGCCCCCGGCCAATCGTTGAGCATGTAGTTCGAGATAAACAGGGTGTCTTCTCTTCCCCAATAGGCCATCCCCTGCGGAATAGCTCCATTGAAAAGCCCCGGAATGACTGGGCCTTCGCTCATATAATCGGCATAGAGGCCTAGCTTGTCAGGAGGCAGAACCGTACTTCCGGGCATTTCCCGCTGGATGAGGGACAGCGGATAATGAGTTTTGGCCTCCTCCGAGGTTCGTCCTGCACAAGAGAGTACGTAAGCTGATAGAATTATTACTATGAGTAATCGCAAAATAAAAATCACTGAATCCTGTAGTCTTCACCCTCGTTGGTATCAAGGGGTATACGGACCTGCTTCCCTTCATAGCCGTGCTGGTTGCACTTGGCGCGAATCCGTATTACCTCCACCCCTTCCGGAATTTCAACCCGTGAAAGGCTGCGGGTAAAGGGCTGTTCATTTGTATGGGGATGTGCCAGCCGGCGCTCTCCGAGAACTTCCCCGGTCTCATCATCAACTACCTGCCACAGGTCGGCATAATGATCCCAGCCGGAGTCGGCATGACGCAGCGTAACCGACACATGATAAACACGGTCACCGGACTCCCGCAGTTCAACCTGACGCACCTGGGCGTATTTTAAGTCAGGATTAAATTGTTCCTCCTCTTGAGTGGCTTGGGCGGATACTGAGACAAGAGGCAATAGCACTGCCGTGACCACCAACCAGCTCATGATCAATGTTTTCTTTGTACCTCTTATATTTCTCATATTTAAAACATAGGGCTTTTCACGGAAGGAGTCAAATAGTCGTAAAAACTGCCGTTACAGTTGAGTAGCTCATTTCGCAATATTCTTGGTGTGCCTTCATTTTGTGGTTGACCGGATAAACTCTTCGGCGGCAGCGTGCAGTCTTTTAAAGCGGCCGGGGCTCATTCTATCGAGCAAGTTGACCCGTTTGTGTATCTCGGAGCTTGCTCCACTCCTGGACTCACTCTTGGACTCACTTAAATATCGGTGGCGATCCACAAAGCGCCGGTACAAGCCGTCTACCGTATCGCACCATGGCCCCTTGGCGTAATTGCTTATCTTAAGCAGGTAATTCGAATCAAATATCTCGATTCCGTACAGATTGGGAATTGTCACCCAGTCATGGGCATCTACAAACAGTTCCGAGAACCATCGATACACCTCCTCCGGATGCACTTCGCACATATGCATCACAGCCAACACCATCAGCCGTTCGCGATGATGCACATAGCCGTAACGCAGCACCTTTTTAATGCTGTCGTCTACTATCGGAAGTCCGGTAGTGCCGCTGTACCAGGCCTCTCCGAGACGGCGGTGGCCCTGAAAAATCTCTTTGCCCGCCTTATCCAAGGCCCGGGTAAGGTACATTCCCCGCTGCATTTCCCGGGTGTCTATAATGCGGCGGATAAAACCCTCCCTGCTGGAAGCGGAAACATTCCGCTGCTGAGCTGCCTCCACTACTTCCCCCGGAAAAAGAAGCCCGATATTGAGCAAGGGGGATAAAAGCGAGTGGAAACCAAGCAGCTCCGACTGGTGAATCGCGCTTTGGTATTCACCAAAATGAACCAGGCGATACTGCAAAAAGGAGTCCAGCCATTTGAGGGCCTGCCCCCGTGAGGTGGGCAGAAAAAAATCGGCGGGATCTCCCGGATTGTCGGGAAACATTTTTGAAATCTCCCCGGCAAGCCTGCGAGTATGATCGGTCCAGTCGGCCCGGGGCAGCGGCAGAAAACGGATATTTTCGGGAAAGGCTTTTTGCTCCTCCCCTGGCTCTGCCAGCTCCTCCCGGGGCTTTCCCGTTGTTTCCCGAGGCTCTCGCTTTGTTGCAGCCGGCTCTTCCGGCGATTCACGCAGTTTTTCCCGGACCTCTTTCCCGCTCATGAGGAAACTCTTGGACGGGCGAAAGGAAAGGGGAAGTCCAAGCCGGGCGGCGTACTCCGTCAGCTGCTTCTCCAGCCGACGGTCATCCGGCTCGTAGGCAACCAGGGCATCGGGCCGAGCATGGCGGACCGCATCCTGCAGTTTTTCGAAATAACTGCGGGTATCCTCCAGGGTATAGTAGTACAGCTCGTGACGGCCCGTGAGAAAATCCCGGTGGGAGCGCATAGAGCTCAGAATCAGCAGCAGTTTATGGGTATGGCAGCGGAATTGGCGGCAGCGGGCCGGCTCCTCGGCCATAAACACCGGCAGCGGGGCCGGTCCTAACTCCGCATACCCCCTGCGCCGGGCGGTACTCCCTTCCATAAGACCCACCTTATGGGTCGGATAAAGCTGGTTACCCATTACCAGCAGGAGGGGTGTGCTCACTTACCCGGTACCAACTTCAGAAACTCATCAACCCGAGCTTTGACAGCAGCAATTCCCGCCCTCCAGAACTGGGGCGACTCAATGTCGAATCCCGCCGCCCGGGTAACCTCTTCAGCAGAACCCTTCCCAGTACTCAAAAGCACATCCCGATACACCGGCAAAAAGGCGGATCCCTCCTGCACGTACCGGTTGTACAGTCCCAGGCCGAACAGCTGGCCAAAGGCGTAGGGAAAGTTGTAAAAGGCCAATTCGGGGCTGTAGTAATGGGGTTTCACCGCCCACATATAGGGGTGCAGTTCATCCGGATTCAGGGCATCACCATAAGTGGCGGTTTGGGCCTCCAGCATCAGTCGCTTCAGCTCCTTCGGCGACAACTCACCCTGTTCACGCTGCTTCAGAACCGCACTCTCAAACTTAAACCGCGACAAAATATCCACAATCACCTGAGTACTGTCCTGCAGCAGCTTTTCCACAATCGGCAGTTTTTCCTCCGGCCCAGCTTCCTGCAGAGCTCCGTCGATGACCACCGATTCGGCAAAAATACTGGCCGTCTCGGCCAGGGTCATGGGGTACTGCCGAAAGATGTGTGGGGCGTCCCGCAGCACGTAGTGATGATAGGCGTGCCCCAGCTCGTGGGCGATGGTCTTCACATCCCCGAAATTCCCTGAAAAATTGCACATCACTCGGGTCTCCCCCGTTACCGGCAGGGTGATACAGTAGGCTCCGCCCACCTTGCCGGCCCGGGGTTGGGCGTCAATCCAGCCCTTCTTAAAGGCCGCTGTGGCAAAGTCGGCCAGTTCTGCTGAAAAGGAGCGAAAATGGGTAAGGATAAAATCCCGGGCGGCGGAATAACTCCAGCGCTCCGGCATGGAGGCTGGATTGTCGGCAGATTTCACTTCCGCGTTTTCAGCCCTTCCAGCCCCTTTTTCCCCGAGCTTAATGCCGGCGTGCGCAGACACCGGGGCAAAGAGGTCGTAAAAACTCAGGCGCTCCAGACCCAGCAGTCTCGCCTTTCCCGACAGGTATTCCCTGAACACCGGCATCGACTCTTCCATCACCCCTATCAGAGCATCGAGGGTCGCCCGGCTGATCCGCGCCTGCTGCATAGACTTCTCAAGCACCGATTCGTAGCCCCGTCGACGGCTTAGACTCACCGTAGAACCCTTTACCCCGTTCATGGCCGCTGCAAGTGGTATTTCCACCTGCTCCACCGCTTCCAGCTCCTTGAGCCACGCCCTGCGCCGCACACTTCTCTCCGGATCAAAGGCCATCCCCCGCAGCTCGGTGACGGTCTTCTTCTCACAGGGCTCATGCGAGGCATTTTCTTCCCAGTCGGCAGCTGCGGTCGAGGAGACCGTCTGAAACAGTCGCCCCCAGGCATTTCCACCCGAACGCATCAGGTCCGCCGCCAGGGCTTCCTCTTTCTCGCTCATCTGGTGCTGCTGAAAAAACAGCTGCTCCTCCAGAAAAAATCGGTACTCCCCCAGGGCCGGTTTATCCTCGAAAATCTCCGGCAGACGGTCGGCAATCTCGGCCACACTGTTCTTAAAGGATACCTCCGCCGCCTGCACCGCCAGGCCAAGCTCCTCAAGGCTGTTCAGCTCGGCCAGCGCCGCCTGATCCGTGGTGCTGGTGGTGTACCACATGTTCACAAAGGCATCCAGCTCCTCATAGCTGTCCCCCAGCCGGTTGTACAGCTCCAGGCAGCTCTCCAGCCACACCGCCGGATCTGCACCTCGAAGGGCTCCGTTCTTTGCCGCTTTGTCAAACCTGTCGGTAAGTTCCACCAACTCCTGTTTCAAGGCTGTATATTCCGCAGACTCAACCCCATCGTACAGCTCCGCAAGATTCCATTTCGGAAGTTTTTCTTTATTCATCATTGAGACAGTATAAGAGAAAGTTTTAGTTTAGTAAATTTATATAAAATGCACTCTTACAGAGCTGTTGTCAGTGAAACCTTGCCTCTCCCTCCCCAAGGCGGTGCCTGGCGGCACCGGCACTCGGGGTACGGGCAGATTCGGCGTGCAAAAGCGGCGCCCTTACTTTACCACCGTAAAATCGGCCCGCTGCTCTTCAATCGAGACGCTCTTTATCTTTACCTTCAGCCGATCACCAATGCGGTAGGTTTTTCCGGACTTCTTCCCAACGAACTGGTAGTTCTCCTTGTCAAAGGTAAAGAAATCGCCGCTCATCTCAGATACATGCACCAGCCCGTCAATCAGATAGTGAGTAAGCTCTACAAAAATACCGAAGGAGGTTACCCCGGAAATTACCCCTTCATAGGTATTTCCAATCTTTTTAGACAGAAACTGCATCGATTTAAGACGAGTGTACTCCCGCTCTGCGGCCACCGCCACCCGTTCGCGCTGGGAGCTCTGGTCACACACCTTCTGCAGCGAATCGGCCAGAGCCTTGGTCTTCCGCGGCCGGCCGCCGGTAGTGTACTGCTTCAGTAAGCGGTGTACCTCCAGGTCGGGGTAGCGGCGGATCGGCGAGGTAAAATGGGTGTACGCATCGAAGGCCAAGCCGAAGTGCCCCTGGTTGACCGTACTGTAGACAGCCTTGGTCATCGAGCGCAGGGCCACTTTTTCGACAAACTCCTTAAAATCCATGTTTTCGATTACATCCAGAATTTTACGGTAGTCCTCCGGCTGCAGATCCCCGGAAATCCGGTAAGAGATGCCCAGGTTTTTCAGCAGCGCCAGAAACTCCCGCAGATCTTCCTCTTTTGGCCGCTCATGGACCCGGTAGATAAAGGGCCAGGGCTGTTTCTCCGTATTTTTTTCGGCCACAAACCGGGCTACCGTCAAGTTGGCCACCAGCATAAACTCCTCCACCAGGCGGTGGGCATCCAGACGCTCATGGGGCCGCACCTCATAGGGAATGCCGTTTTTATCAAGAGAGATTACCGGCTGGGTCATATCAAAATCGATACTGCCCATCTCCTCGCGCCGGTGCCGCAGTACCAGGCTCAGCATCATCATCGTATTCAGAATCTTTGCATTGGGGTCCTGAGTACCGGAGATAATATCCTCAACCTCTTCATAGGTGTAACGCCGCTGGCTTCGGATTATAGACTCTACAATTCGGTAATCCTTCACGTTCCCCCGCGAATCGATTCGCATCATCACGCTGAAGGCCAGCCGATCTTCATTGGGACGCAGGCTGCACAGGTTGTTGGAAATTTTCTCCGGCAGCATCGGTATGACGCTGTTTACAAAGTAGACGGAGGTTCCCCGTTCAAAGGCCTCCTTATCCAAAATACTCCCCGGTCGCACATAGTGGCTCACATCTGCAATATGAACCCCCAACTCGTAGGTACCGTCCTTCAGCTGGTCCAGAGAAACCGCGTCGTCAAAATCCTTGGCCGATTCGGGGTCGATCGTAAAACACTTCAGGCGACGCAGATCCTCCCGGCGCTTGGCCTCCGCCTCAATATTCGCAGACGCCAAGTTAGTGGTTTGCTGTACCACTTTTTTTGGAAATTCGGTACTCAAGCCGTTCGATTTAGCAACTATCTTTACATCCACCCCCGGCTGGTTCGGATCTCCAATAACCTCGATAATACGCCCCTGGGGATCCTTCTTCGGGTCGTCCCACTGCTCAAGCTTTACCAGCACCATCTCGCCGGCCCGGGGCTTTTTCGACGAGCCCGGAGGGGTAATCTTGTCCTTTGGAATTACAAAGGGGCGATCCTGCCGTTCATTCTCCGGTACCACCGTCGCCCTTCCATTTTTTAACCTGAATGCCCCTACATACTCTTTTGAACTGCGTTCTATAATCTTTACTATTTTACCGACGGGATTTTTTTCTTTCGCTTCCTCGGTAATCTCGGCCTGCACCTTATCGCCGTCCATGGCAATGTAGAGATTACTGGATGGAATAAATAGATCGAGCCCGTCGGGAACTATCAAAAAGCCAAACCCTCGATTTGTAATCGAGAGGGTTCCGGTTACCTTTCCTGTTTTTTTACCCATAAAATTGCTCCTTAAAGCTCGTTATACCTCCTATTATATACATTAATTGCCCCTTATAATAGGAGCCCCCACGGTAGCTATCTAGCCTAGAAGAGAAACGGAAACCCGCAAAGGGGAAAACTTCCCATACATTTCCTAACGGCAGCCTTTTGTCTCGCCTCGGCACACTGCATATCACGCACCGCCCTCTGTGACTGCTCCACAGGCGCCGCACCCCCTGCTCCGAATTTATTCTTTCTTCCTCTCTTATTCATCACTTCTCCTCCCCAAAATAACTTGTACCCATAATATGCAGCAGTTTCGAAGCCTCAACAATCGGAACTTTGTATGAGAATGAGCAACTCATACTATTGTATTAGATTGTAAGGACTGGCATTCTGAGCCTGTTTAGGCTACACTCTAAAAAAATTAGTTTAATTGAGATTGAAGAAAGGAGCGGTGTGTGCCCTTGTATCGAGCAAAGAGCAAACAGTTCTTCTATATCTGTTTTATCCTCCTGTTTCTCATTACCTTTCCCCGGCTCTCAGCCGCCCCCTCAAGCCCTGTTGGAGGTACTCTCCCAGGGGTTCCCGTCGACCGACTTGTGCAGATGGATCAGACGGTATTCCTGGGGGAGGCTCAATTCAAAGAGCGTATCGCCCGGCCCGTCTCCGGAAGGGAAAACCCTCTGGGGCTGCTGCTGTCGGGCGGGTCCGCCCGGGCGCTGGCCCATATTGGGGTGCTGAGGCGGCTTGAAGAAGCCGGCTATGCCCCCGATTTTATCGTCACCAATTCGATGGGCTCAATTGTCGGTCTGCTCTATGGAGCAGGGCTCTCCCCGGATGCAATTCAGTCTCTGCTTTTGCAACTTGATTTAGCGGCTCTGTTTGAACCGGAGATACCTTTGAACGGGGGCTTGCTCAATCCAACGGTGTTCATTGAACTAATAGAAGAGTATGTGCCCTACGAGAATATTGAGGACTTTCCGATTCCGGTAATGGTGGTGTGCGAGGATCTTCGGACAAAGCAAAAAGTGGTACTGGCGGAGGGAGAGTTCAGTACCGTATTGACCGCATCTTTCGCACTGCCCTTCTATTTCCCGCCCCAAAATATGGGTCCCTACCGTCTCATCGACGGAGGGGTTGCAAACCTCGCCCCTCTCTCTATTCCTTATAGATACAGCGACTCGGTGATCCTCTCCTCCACCTTTTATCAGAAAGAGCTGAATCTAAGTAATCCAATTACCAACCTCAATGTTGCCATGGATATTGGAAAATCAAGGTCTGCAATCGGGGACATAAAACGGTATGATCCGGTGTGGATCCGCTGCGCGGTAGAAGAGTTTTCATTTATGGAGTGGTATTCTATCAATGAAATTGTAGCCCAGGGCTACAAATCAGCCGAGGACACACTCACATCAGAGAGGTTTAGGAGCTTGAGTGCCCCTATCCAAGCCGTGCCCTCCGATTATCTGTCACCGGCCCGAAAGAAAGCCCAAATATCCTTAAACCGCGGTTTGAAGGAGTATCAGAGAACCGGCATTGTGCGGGTGGAACCCGCGCATATCGGTGCCCGTGTGGGTATACAGCTCTCGGAGAGTCCCTATGAACGCCCTCTGTTTGGCGACCGGAACAGATTCACCCTGGGTGCATACGCTAAATCAGGCTATAGTGAGACAAGGGTAAAGCTTTTTTACCAGCCCGAATATCTTAACCAATATCAATTGTTAGACAACACCTATACCGGAGCCGGCTTCGAATACACCTGGATGCCGGGCCGCATTGTTCGGCTGAGCGGCTTCAACGATTTAAATTTTGCAGCTAACCATGGGGCAGACAAAAGCTATGCACTTTACTCCACCCACTCTTCGAGCGAGCTGTTTATCCCCTTTCGTATCAGTTCCGGCGCGGTGTTAGGTCCGATAGCCGGAGGAGAACTGACCACCGACGAGTCTTTTCACACCTCCAACTATGTGTTGCACGGAGGAATCAGAGCAGATACAAGCCCTTCTCAGAAGCTCTTGGAGAACTTTACTACAAAACTCTCCTACGCCCAGGGGGGAGACACCGCCTTCGAGGCCGATGTGGCCCTGGAGCAGCAGCTTGTCGGCCCCCTGCATCTGCAGCAGCGACTCTTTACCCGCCTGCCGATTGCCCCGTCGAGCACAGTACCCTATTATCCGTCGGATTACTATAAACCCCGCATCTCTCCCGAACAGGTTAACAGGCTTCTGATGGTAAGCACGGGTGCAATACTCGCATTCCCCGGCTTTCAACCGACCTTCGGAGAAACCCTGATCATGGAACAGCTGAGCTTGGGGCCGTTTTTCGATCTGCGTGAAACCGGCACCACCGAGCTCAACTATGCCCTTGGGGGACAAATGAGCACAGCCTTTAGCCTGCTCGGCTTAAAACCGATTATGCTGCAAATGAACGGCGGGTGGAGTTACGATACCCAGGAGTGGTTCTTCTCGTTGACCCTTTGGTCGTAAGAAAAACCCTCATCCTTTCGCCATCTTCTCCAGGGTCCGGCGAATGAGAGTAGAGAAACGCTCCCTCACCAACCTTGCAACCTCAAACACCTCTTCCTCGGTAATCGGCTGGTTCAATACTCCCGCGGCCATATTGCTGATGCAAGAGACTCCAGCTACATTAATGCCGCAGTGATGCGCTGTAATCGCCTCCGGAACGGTGGACATCCCAATCGCATCGGCCCCGAGGGTACGCAGCATCCGAATTTCTGCGGGGGTTTCAAAGGATGGTCCGGTCATCCATGCATAGACACCATTCTGGTAATTGATATCGTGCTCCTCGGCCACCTCCTGCAGCATCCGCCGTAGCTCGGGGTTGTACAGGCTGCTCATATCCGGAAAGCGGGGGCCCAGCTCTTCATCGTTCGGTCCGCGCAGCGGATTCTGGCCGGTCATATTCAGGTGATCGGTAATTATCATCAGGTCCCCCGGCTGATACTGCTCATTAATTCCACCGGCGGCGTTTGTCAGAATCAGGGTCTTTACCCCAAGACTCTTCATAACCCGAATCGGAAAGGCAATCGTGGCCATATCATAGCCCTCGTAGTAGTGAAAACGTCCGCCCATCACTATCACTTCCTGCCCCTGCAGGCTTCCGGTGGTGAACACCCCCGCATGCCCCGGGGCGGTAGAAACGGGAAAATGGGGAATATCCTCATACGGAATATGCACCGGCTCCTGCACCTCCTCAGCCAGGACCCCTAGTCCAGAGCCAAGAATGAGGGCAGTTTCCGGTATCTC
>JAWLDZ010000014.1:1282-18332 GCA_041686355.1 Spirochaetaceae bacterium | reverse complement strand
ATGGGGAATATCCTCATACGGAATATGCACCGGCTCCTGCACCTCCTCAGCCAGGACCCCTAGTCCAGAGCCAAGAATGAGGGCAGTTTCCGGTATCTCATTTACCTTACTGCGGATGTAATCGGCCGCTGTCTGTATGTTTTGTTGGTTATCCATGTTTTCTCTCCTTAATTTACGGCATAAAATGAGCATTCCCGGTAATAGCGGCGGCGCTCTCTTGTGCCTTGCGGTACACCTCTGTCTCGTCCAAATGCGGGATAACACGGTCCTGCATCACCGGCTCACCGTTGCAGATAACCGTTTTTACATCCGAACTCTGGGCCGCATACACCAGGCCGGCGGTTACGCTGTGGCGCGGATAGAAGTGGGCTGCTTCGGTATCGACCAAAATAAGATCGGCCTTTTTCCCCGCCCGCAGGCTGCCGGTTATTTCATCGATACCCAATGCCCGGGCTCCGTTTATGGTTGCCATCTGCAGTGCGGTATAGGCCGAAACTACCGTGGGGTCCTCGGTGCTGCCCTTATTGATCAGCGCCGCCAGGTTTATCTCTTCAAACATATTCAGGTTATTATTGCTGGCCGAACCGTCGGTACCCAATCCAACGGTCACCCCGGCCTCCAGCAGCTTCACCACCGGGGCAAAGCCGTTGCCCAGCTTCAAATTGCTGGCCGGATTGTTGATCACCGCCACATCATGGTGCTTTAATATCTGAATATCCTCATCGGTCGCGTGCACACAATGGGCCGCATAGGTCTTGCGCGAGAAAAGCCGATGCTCGGCAGCATGGGCAATCGGGGTTTTTCCGTAGGCTTCAATACTGTCGGCCACCTCTTTTCGGCTCTCGGAGAGGTGGATATGAATACGACAGTCCAGTTCCTCGGCCAACTGTACGACCTTCTCCAGGTATTCGGGAGGACAGGTGTAAATCGCGTGGGGACCCACATCAACCTGGATACGCCCGTCCCCTTTTCCGTTCCAATCTCCGTGGAAACGACGCCCCTCATCAAGTTTAAAAAGATCCTCCGGTCCGTTGAACATAAGACCACGGGTAAGATTAGCCCGCAGCCCCGCCTGCATACAGGCCTCGGCTACTGCGTCCATATTTGAGTACATATCTGCAAAACAGGTCACCCCGCTGCGGATCATCTCCACCAAACTCAGCATTGAGCCGTTGTACACATGTCCATCGGTAAGATTTTCCTCTACCGGAAGAATACGGTCGAAAAGCCAGGTCCAGAAGGGAAGGTCGTCGGCGTAATGACGCATCAGGCTCATCGCAATATGGGTATGGGCGTTAATCAAACCGGGCATCACAATACTTCCGGCGGCATCAATCTCACGATCGGCGGAAAAACCCGAGGGCCCTTCACCGACAAAGGCGATGGTATCTCCGTCAATTCCTATATCCCCCTCCACCAGTTCCGGCGCGGCGGTTTCCATGCTGAGAATAGTTCCGTTTTTCACCAGTGTTTTCATAGCTCTTCTCCTTTTTTTTATGCATGACCCTTCATGAATAAGCTTAGGCTATTAGGCCTGTGCCAGGGCCTGATCCAGATCTGCAAGAATATCGTCTATATGCTCAAGACCCAACGAAAGTCTAATCATCCCCGCAGATAAACCGAACTGCCGCAGGCTCTCCTGGTCGTAACCGCGGTGAGTCATAGCTGCCGGCAGCTGCACCAGACTCTCGCAGTCGCCCAGACTTACCGCCAGTTTGAAGAGCCGGGTGTTATTCACCACCCGCTTGGCAGCCTCCAACCCCCCTTTTACCTCAAAGCTCACGATCGCTCCAAAACCGTCCATCTGCTCCCGGGCTACCTTGTGGCCGGTAAAATCTCTGAGCCCCGGGTAGAACACTTCGCTTACCTTCGCATGCCCCTGCAGGTACTCGGCCGCGGCAATTGCGTTTGCCTCGTGCTGTCGCATCCGCAGTCCAAGGGTTTTCATCCCCCGCAGCAGCAGCCAGGCGTTGAAGGGGCTCATCACACCACCAAACTCGCACATATAATCGAATTTGAGGCTCATGATGTAATCACTGTCCTTCGAGACTGCAACCCCCGCCACCACATCTCCATGTCCACCGATGTACTTCGTGGCGCTGTGCACCACCACATCAACCCCTAACTCCAGGGGTCGCTGAAAATAGGGAGTCGCAAAGGTGTTGTCGATAACAACCTTAATACCCCGCGGTCGGGCAAACTCGCAGATTTTTTTGATATCCACGATACTGAGATTCGGATTGCTGGGGGTCTCAAAATAGATTACTTTGGTCTGCTTATCCACCCATTTATCCAGCCCCTCTGTCTCGGCCAAATCGGCAATGGTATGTCCTATATTGTACTTCGGCAGGACCTTGGTCACCACATTATAGGATGAGCCGTACAGGGTTTTATGCACCAGCACCTTGTCCCCCGGCCGGAGGTAGGAAAACAGTACCGAACTGATCGCCGCCATCCCAGAGGCAAAGGCAACCGCTCCGCTGCCGCCTTCTAACTCGGCCATCCGGTTCTCGAACAGCCGCAGGGTCGGGTTATTCCCCCGGGTGTACACGTAATCGTCGCTTTCAAAGTTCATTACCGCATCAACCTTATCGGTATTTTCAAAGGCGAAGGTCGAGGTAAGAAAAATCGGCGGATTAAGGGCATTCTCCGGATTCTGGTGCTCTCCGCCGGCGTGTATCGATTGTGTATCGAACTTCATCTTGTTGTTACTCATTTATTGTATCTCTCCTTGTGTATTGAAAGGCGTGGCATCCGGTTAAATTTACGTTTAAAATACCGGTTGATACTCGCAGTTACAGGGCTGCTCTGTTGCATAGAGCCCTTCTACCGCCAGCTTCAACAGCTTGGCCTTGTTTTCAGCTACCTTACTGCGGGTGATAAACTCAATATCCGCCTTTATTCCGGCGGCCCAGTTTATCGAATAGACCAAACCTGCAAAATGAATACCCCGCTCCCGGGCAAGGGTGGTTTCGGTGGCCGCGGTCATTCCCGCATAATCAGCCCCCCACATCTTATACATACGTATCTCCGCCGCTGTTTCAAAGCGGGGACCGTTACAGCACAAATAGGTCCCAGAGCCGCTTAGTGTCACGTTCTGCTCCCGTGCCGCTGAAAGAATACTCTTTCCAAGGGCTTTGCAGTAGGCTTCGCTCATTTCGGTATGCTGCACACCTGAATCACCGCCGTTATAGAAGGTACTCTCCCGGCCGTGGGTCATATCGATAAACTGGTCTACCAAACCAATTTCTCCCGGGGGCACATTATCGGTAATCGAGCCGACGGCGTAGATGCCAACTGCCTTGCGCACCC
Organism: Spirochaetaceae bacterium; assembly: GCA_041686355.1. GTDB lineage: Bacteria > Spirochaetota > Spirochaetia > DSM-16054 > Sediminispirochaetaceae > DSBN01. The sequence continues at coordinate 15,020 of JAWLDZ010000014.1, read as the reverse complement.
CTAGCTGATGCAAAGCGGCGATATTGGCCCGATAGTTTACCTTGTGGGGAGGCACCGTGTGTTCAGTCCCGTGGCGGGGAATGAAATAGAGGTCACCGTACTCACCTCTTCCCTGAAACAGCTGCACAGGGCCGTACTCTGTGCTGAGCGCCAGCTCTTCAGTGGCGATGCCCTCCACACTATAAATACCTGTCCCGCCGATTATGGCAACGCTCATACCCGCTCTCCGAAAACCTGCTCCAGCTGATAGGGCGATACCAGTCCCTTGGGAGTAATAACCCCGGCAATCAGGTGGGGCGGCACTATATCGAAGGCCGGGTAGTAGGCCTGCATATCCTCGCGGGTGTTCAATTCTCCCTTCACACGTTTTACCTCTTCCGGGTCACGCTCTTCGATGATAATAGAATCTCTACCGGCCCGGCTCATATCCGGATCGATAGCGAAGGGGAAGTAGGGTATTCCATGATAATGTGCGGCGATTGCATTCTGAAAGGTGCCCACCTTGTTGGCCGCCCAGCCGTCACGGGTAATAATATCCACGGCGGTCATATATTTCTGTACCCTGCCCTGGGACATCATATAGGCTACCATACTGTCGGTAATCAGGGTTACATCGGCTCCGATTTCCTGTAAACAGGGAGCTGTCAGACGGGCCCCCTGAAAATAGGGGCGGGTTTCGGGACTGTACACCTTAATTCGTTTGCCCTGCTCCAACGCCAGGGCTATGGATAGAATAAAAGAGGTTTCGGCAAAACACATAGTCATCACCCCGTCTCCGTCGGCAATGAGTGATGCGCCGACCTCCGCCATACGAAGGGCATTCTGTTGGTATTCCTCTTTGAAGGTATTGATAAACCCCTCGGCAATCTGTTCGATGTTCTGCCCCTTCTCGATTCCTGCAGTTACCCTGGCAACCAGTACGTCCAGCACTCTGGCCATGGTAGTGTTAGTTGGCCGGGTACCCTGCAGGCGCCGCTTGGCCTGCTCAAACAGGGCCGTTTCTTTGGCAATCTTACCCGCCTCGGCCCGTGCGGCTAAGAGTTTAATTGCCGTCATAGCCACATGCACCGGCCCGCCGCCCTGGGTTACCATTTTTTCAATGGCCTCTGCCGCCGATTCAAGGTCTTCACAACGGTAAAACTCTTTCTTAAAGGGATACACCCGGCGGTCTCCAATTAGAAGTGCATCATCTTCGATGCGGGCGATATTCTCATGCTGTAGTACAAAGGGTAAATACTTGTCAATCTGCTTCATCCGAGTGTCTCCTGTTAGATAAGGGCCCCACCGCACAAAAACCAGTGCGGTGGGGCCCTCTGTTTTAAGTAAAAAATCTAGGCTTCAGTTTCCGATTTGGGCATCGACTGAATGAAGGAGGAAATAATCAATCCGGCAGTCCCGATACCAGCAATAACGAGTACTCCTGCAGAACCTACATCACCACCGGCTCCAAAGCCGCTGTAGAGTAAGGCTTGGCCAACACCGATGGCAGCCAAAAACCCGCCAAGCAAACCGACTATAATGCTCACGGTCATTATGATGCCGCCGATTCTAGACAGCTTGCCGGCAACCGGGATATCTTCTTCGTCCATAATATCAGTCCACAATAGATCCCACTTTTTGATACGGGGATAGAGAATCAGCATAATCGGAATACCGAGAAATACCGAGGGGACCGAGTTGTTGATAGTGATAATGCTTCCGAGTGCTGCAAAGGGCACCATCCCCAACAATTCTAAACCAAAAGCAATTGGAAGTGCACACGCAGCTGAACCGAGAATACTCACCACTACATACGCACCGATTTTTCTACCTGACTTCAGATCCGGCTCCTTGTCATTTTTAGAAACCAGCCCGAGGTTAGTCCACAATTTATACGGCACATAGGCAAACATAAAGTTACCCACAAATCCGAACAAACTTCCGATACCCAGGGAACCGAAGAAATCACCTATCAGATTACCGATGGCCGAGCCCCATGCACCGGCCGGTCCGAACAGCAGGCCCATCACAACCGGCAATGCACTGGCCGGACGAATCTCGGTGATTCCCGGAATCAATACAAAGCCTTTGAAGGGAATCAGCAAAGCTGCATACAAACCGGCAGATAGTGCTACCAGTACCACCATTTTGGTGTTTTTCCACATGGCAAAAACGTCTTTCATACCTCTCACTCCTTAAGTGTGTTACTTATATGTTTATCCTTCAAGAAGGTAAACTTGTTTATCCTTCAAGAAGGTAAACTATATTTATCTCAACGACTTCGCCTCCTTAGGCAAAGTCACCCCAGGGAAACAGGGTTATCAGGGTGTTGTACGCGGCCGGATCAAACTTGAGGTAACTCGCCGCGGCCACAATCACCAGCCCGATAATCAACATCAGATAATCGGTCCCGGACATCTTGATTTTAAGAAAATTGGTACGTGTATTACTGTAGCCAAAGCCCTTTGACTCCAGGGCCATGGAAAACACATTCGTTCCGCGAATCACCGACACCAGAGTCGGAATCATCAGGGGTACGTATTTTTTAATTTTCTCGAACAGATTGCCCGACTCCAGGTCCAAACCCCGGGACTTTTGGGCTTGAATGATGGTGTAGCTGGTGGCCACAATCATCGGCACCAGCCGAATCGCAGTTGAGAAGGCGAAGGCTCCGCGGTAGGGAACCTTCAACTTTACCAGTCCCTCGGCTATCTCCTCTATCTTGGTGGTGCTGAGAAATATCATTCCCGCCACAATCATCAGGTTTGTCTTTATCGCAATCATGATCCCGTATAAAACCCCTTCCAATGAAAAAATGAGAAAGCGGGTCTCCCCTGATTCGGCAATCGACCATATTACCACCGAAAAGAGGGTAATCATTATCAACACAACTCTAATTCGCTTCAGGTTGGACAGTATGTGTCCCATTGCACCGTACATCAACACAATCAACAGAACAGCTAACAAAACCACTATATTTTTATACATAACACCAAGGGCAAAACTCAGCAGCATCAAAAGCAGCTTGGTACGAGGATCGAGCCGGTGTAGCATGGTATTCAAGTCCATATATAGAAACATATCCATTATTCTAGCCCTCCTGTGCAGTGCTTCATCTCATCGATGGATAAAACCGTGTGTTCCAGCATATTGCTGAGGCTTACGATGTGCGGAGTTTTCAAATACGAATCGTACAGCTCCTTTTCCCGTGCAAAAACCTCACGGGTAGTTCCGTCGATCATCACTCTTCCGTCCTTCACCGCCGCAACCCTGTGGGCATACTCGGCCACCACCCACATTGTATGGGTGATCATTACAATCGTGTGGCCAGAACTGTTAAGCTTTTTGATAAGCTCCATCATCCGCTTCTGCTCTTTGTAGTCGAGACCTGTGGTCGGCTCATCCAGCACAATAATCTTCGGACGGGCGGACAGAACCGAAGCTACCGCAACCCGCTGTCGCTCTCCCTTGCTCAGTGAAAAGGGGTCGCTCTCCTCATACCCGCTCATCTCAACCGCTTCCAGAGCCTCGCTGACCCGGACCTTCACTTCCTCTTCCGAACATCCGCGGATTTTTGGGCTAAAGGCTATTTCATCATAGACGGTATCGGCAAATATCTGGTGATCCGGGTTCTGAAAAACATACCCGATATCTTTTCCTATTTCAAAAATCGAATGCTCGCGGCTGTTTTTACCGCACACGGTGATATTCCCTTCGGTTGGTGCCAGCAAAGCGTTAAAATGTTTTACCAAGGTAGTCTTACCGCTGCCGTTGTGTCCCAGAATCGCGATAAATTCACGTTCCCGGATATTCAGGCTGATACCATCGACCGCCTTGTTCCCATTGGGATACACATGGGTCAGATTCTCAACCTTAATGACCGCATCGCCGTAGCTATTTTCACGTTCCCTATCACGGGCAAGAAGTTCCTTATATTTGGCTTCATCTATCTTTAGTCCCTGTTGTGTGAAAAACTCATATCCGTCGTCGGGTTTTAAAGGAAGGTCGCAATTGTCGCAATCCAGCAGCTCCTTGAAATACTTCGGCACCTGCAGCGACATAATTCCCACTTCATCGGTAAACCTCACATCCCTCAGCACATCCAGGGGCTTGCCCTGCTTCAGGATTTCACCATCCTTCATCACGATTACCCGGTCCGCATGCAGCGCCTCTTCAGTTTCATGTTCAATGATAACCAGCGTGAAACGCTTGCTCCGGTGAAGCTCCTTAGCAATGGTAAAGATCCCAAGTTTACCCACCGGATCAAGGTCGGTAGTCGGTTCATCCATGCAGATAATGTCCGGGTAGGTAGCCAGCACGGAGCCAATCGCCAGGCGCTGTTTTTGTCCACCCGATAAAGTGGCCGGCTGCCGGTCTTCAAAGCCCTCTAACTTGACGGTTTTCAGTACACTGCCGATCCGCTCGATTATTTCATCCCGAGGAACACCGAAGTTCTCCGGCCCGAAGGCCACCTCTAAATTTACGTTGGTGGAAAACAACTGAGCCTCAAAATCTTGGAACACCAGGCCAATTTCATTAGCCATCCGGCTTACAGGGGTTCCCTTCACCTCAGTCCCGTTTATCAGCACGCTGCCGGAGTATTTCCCCTTCATAAAGCCGGGAATAAGACCATTCAGACTGTTGGCAAGGGTTGATTTGCCGGCACCGCTGGGGCCCATAATTACGACAAACTCACCCCGATCAACGGACAGCTCGAGCTCTTTTACAGCCGGTGTGGTATCCTCACCTTTATAGATAAAACTTAAGCCCTTCACCACTATGGCTTTTTCGCTTATGGCTTTTTCGCTGCTCATACTTCCTTCTCCCTCTTTATCGCTTTAACCCGGCGATAGCCTCGGTATAAGGTGGGTATAACACCCCCTGCTCGGTTACAATGGCAGTAATATTTTCGGCAGGACTCACATCAAATGCCGGATTGTAGACTTCCACCCTATCCGGCGCCACCTGCACCCCTTCGATATGGGTTACTTCTCGGCTGCTGCGCTCCTCAATTTGAATTTCCTTTCCGCTGGGGCATTTGAAATCGATGGTCGACACCGGAGCCACCACATAAAAAGGAACCTGGTAGCGCTGTGCCACTACCGACAACATAAAGGTTCCGATCTTATTCGCAGTATCCCCGTTGGCGGCGATCCGATCGGCTCCTACTACAATCAAGTCTATTTTCCCATCCCGCATCAGAGTAGCCGCAACACTGTCGGCTATGAGTTTTGAAGGGATCCCCTCTTCCAGCAACTCCCAGGCAGTCAGCCGTGCACCCTGCAGGCGCGGACGGGTTTCATCGGCATAGACAAAAATATCTTTGCCCGCCTGATAGGCTGCCCGCACAACCCCGAGGGCGGTACCCGGGCCCGGAACTGCCAGAGAACCGGTATTGCAGTGGGTAAGAATCACCGCACCCTGAGGAACAAGTTTGTTTCCGTGGGCTGACATAGCCTCACTCTTTTGTATGTCCTGTTGCAGAATTGTATCCGCCGCCTCTTTCAAAGCTCTGTACTGGACTTCGTTCGATGCCCCATACTGTTCCTGGAGAACCCCGCGCATACGTTCGATCGCCCACATCAGATTTACCGCCGTCGGCCGGGCACTGTTCAGCATCTCCAAGGCAGACTCCATACTGCCCTGAAATTGCTCAGCCCTCTCGTCTTTAAACTGGGCTGCAGCCAGGACTACCCCATAAGCGGCCGCCGCTCCAATTGCCGGGGCACCCCGCACCACCATGTCGCGAATGGCAAACTCGCATTCCTGATAGGTACTGCATTCAAAAATGGTATACTTTTGAGGAAGTTTACGCTGATCGATAAGCCGCAATCGGCCGTCCTTGAACTCAACTGCATCAATACTTCTCATTCTTTACCTCATCTGGTCCTGTTTATTTTGAAACGAATCACATCGGGTTGAAAGTAGTCGAGGGAATAGATAATTGGCCGGCCTTCATTGTCGTAGTGCAGCTGCTCCAGCAGGATAAACAGCTGATCCTCCTCTACTCCCAAATCCTCTACCATTTCACGAGTAGGGGCTGTGGGTATTACATAGCTGACCGCCGTTTGGATGTAAATATTCTTCTTGCGCTGAAGATACCGGAAAACTGACTCATCTTCGATCTCGTGGGGAATAGAATCGAAATACCCGGCGGCCATAGTGTCAACACAGTAGCTGGCAAGGTTTCCGCTGGCAAGTCGAAGGCGCTTAAAGGTGATAACCCGCTCCTGCAGATCAATACCCAGTTGTTCTGCAACCTTAGAAGAGGGCAATTTTACTTCGATTCCAACCCAGCGGGTACTCGGTATGAAACCACAGTTTTTAATGATTTCGGTTATACTCTCCAGCTTTTCCAGCCCCTGCTCAATTTGCAGGGGCCGTCGCTTTAAGAATGTGCCCTTCCCCTGCACGCGGTATACTATCCGCTCCTGCTCCAGCAAGGCCAAAGCCTCCCGGACTGTATGGCGGCTTACTCCCAGCATTTTCATCAGTGCCGCCTCGGTCGGCAGGGCTTCATCGACCCGCAGGTCGCTGTTTTTAATGTGGGCAAGAATCTTCTCTTTTGCGCCGTGACTCAAGGCCCCGTTTTTTACCGGTTTTTCCACTCTCTACCTCTCTGATATTGAGGTTCAGATTAAAATGGAATTTCTGAGTTGTCAAACAATTTTTATATTTTTTTTGATTTTTAACGCTTGTTGTAGATATATTCTATTTTTTTGTAGAAACTAAGGCTATGCTATACAATAAGTAGCTCAAAACTACCCTTTTCGAGGGCTTTTCGGACGGATTTGTCCAACAAATCATCAGTGATAATGGTGTCGAAATCATCAATATCTGCAAAGTGACACGCGGTAAAACTGTCGAACTTACTGGAATCTGCCAGAAGAATTCGCTGTTCAGCGGCTTCCAAGCCGGCCCTTTTGAGCTCGGTTTCATAGTCATCCGAGCAGGTCACCCCAAGGCGCCGGTGAATGCCGCCGGCGGACATAAAGGCCTTATGCACCCGACGGCGACGCAGCAGCTCAACCCCCTCCCGGCTTTCAAACAGCATAGAGCGACGATGAAAGCGGCCGCCGGTAATACTGATGCTCATGTCTGTGCAGCTCAGCAGTTGGGTGAGTACGTTATAACTGAAACACAGGGCGGTGCCCGTATGATCAGCGGGCAGCAGGGAGGCGAGTATTTCGATTGTCGAACCGGCATCGAACAGCAGATCTTCCCCGGCATTGATCAGGGACAGTGCCCGTCGGGCAATTCGCTCCTTGGCCTCCCGGTTCTGCACCGAGGCAGTCAGCAGCGAGTAAGGCTCGCCTCCCCCCTTGGGAGCCTCGGGCAGGTACAGAAAGGTGCCTCGTATCAGCTGGATTTCCGGATCCAGCAGGACATCATCCAGATCGCGGCGAATAGTCATTTCCGACACCCCGAATTCATGGGCAATACTGCTGAGCTGGAGGGACCCCGCCTCACGAACTCGCTTTCGAATTATCTGTACTCGTTTTTGCCGATTCATTTTAACCTACCCCTTGCAGAACCATTTGACCAAACTATCTAAAACTGTTACTATTCTCACATAAACATGTTATTTTTGCAACATTTGAGAGGAGAGAAAAATGAGTCAAGTAAAACAGAACCTAAAAGAAGCCATCGCCGAGGGCGGCCGCCGCATGGTTGATCAGAAACTAACCGTTGGCACCTGGGGAAACCTGAGTATCCGCGACCCGGAGACCGGGCTGATTTATATTAAACCCAGTGGAATGCCCTACGACAGCATCACCGCTGATGATGTGGTAGTAATGAACAGCAATTTTGAGGTGGTCGATGGACACAGGAAACCGAGTATCGAGTTTAACTTTCACATTGCCATTATGAACGCCCGTTCAGATGTGAATGCGGTTATCCATACCCACCCCATCTACTCCAGTGTCTTCGGGGTCATCCAGGAGGACCTGCCGGGGGTAAGTGAAGATTTTGTGCAGATTGTTGGTGATAAGATTATCAACTGTGAATACGCCCTGCCCGGAACTCCGGAATTGGCAGAAAACGTGGTAAAAGGCTTGGGACCGGAGCGGAACGCTCTGATAGTTCCGAACCACGGTACCATTTGTGTAGGCGCCGACTTTGAGACCGCTATGAAGGTAATTCATGTGGTCGAAAAATCAGCTCACATTTATATAATGGCCAAAAGTATCGGCACCCCCCACTTAATCAGTGACGAAGATATTAAGGCCATGCAGGATTTCGCCCGCAACAAGTACGGCCAGGGAAAGTAGCACCTCCGGTGTCCTGGGGCGGGCCACGTGGCATAGAGCTGCGAGGTCGGCCCCCGGCGCAGGGTCTTACCCCTTCTCGTTTCTCTTCAGGCTCCCCCAGCCTCCTCACAAAGAGCATCTTTATATAATATTATTGACATATTGCATTTTTTATACTTACATTGTTGATATAAATACTCATGTTTAGGAGGCCTAAGTGATAGGTTTATATATTGTAACCGCCGTGCTGGTACTGGTGTCTTTTCTTGCCGACCGGCGGAAGACGGTCCATGGAATCAAAATTGGAGTAAAGAAGTTTCGCAAGATACTGCCAAACTATCTGAAGCTGCTAATTTTAATCGCAATTGTGCTGTTTTTTACAGAGGGGCTGATTGTCCGTTACCTGGGGCAGGAGAATGGCCTGCTCGGGATTCTGGCGGGAATGCTGCTGGGTTCAGCCACGATGATGCCGGGCTTTATCGCCTATCCCCTGGCAGGGGTGCTGGTGGAACGTGGTGTGCTGTACATGGTGGTAGCCGGCTTTGTGACCACCCTGATGATGGTGGGAGTGCTGACCTATCCGGTGGAGAAGGAATATATGGGCGCCAAGGGCACCATTATTCGTAACGGGGTTAGCTTCGTAATTGCCGCGGTAATCGCCTTGGCGATGGGAGTATTCTACGGGGAGGTGATTTTATAATGAAGATATCCCCACGCACCCGCAACTACATCTACTTCGGCCTGTTTATGGCCTTTATCGCCGTCTCGTTTCTGCTGAAATACGAGCCGGGAGTGGCGATGGGCAACAACTTCTACCTGTTTGCCAAGGATATGGTATTAATTCTGCCGCCGGCCTTTATTCTGATCGGCCTGTTCGATGTCTGGGCCAAGCGCGAGGTAATCGAAAAGCACTTCGGCGAAACCGCCGGAGCCCGGGGCTTTGTATGGTCGATTCTGCTGGCCGCAACTACCGTGGGTGGAACTTTTGTGGCCTTTCCGGTGGCTAACGCCCTCTACCACAAGGGAGCCCGCTATTCGATGATCATGACCTATATCACCGCAGCCTCCCTGGTAATGATTCCGATGAGCATTATGGAAGCGGCTATTCTCGGCCCCAAATTTACCGCCGTGCGTATCCTGGTCTCCCTTCCTCTGGTCGTGATCGGCTCAATCTTCATTGAAAAGCTGCTGCTGCGCATGAAGTACCGGATTCCCGAGGTACAGGAAGTCCAAAAGTAGGCTTGACTCGGACCGGCCCGGCCAATATCATCAGGTCTAATGAAAGCCGACCCGCTACTGGACATCCATCGCATCGATGTGTACCGCGGCGATACACAGGTATTCGCCGACTTTTCGCTGCAAATTGAACGGGGATGCAGCACCGCAATTCTCGGCCCCAACGGTTCGGGTAAAACCACGTTCCTCAAATTGTTCTCCCGGGAGCTGCATCCGGCCGTCGGGAGCGGACGCCAAGCCACTGGCGAGTCCGAAGGTGAAACCGATAGCACTGTCGATGGCGGAAAAGAACCTCGCGAGAGCTGGATTAAAAGCTACGGGCGGGAGCTGTGGAACGTGTGGGAACTCCGCAGGCATTTTGGTATTGTTTCCCACGAGCTGCAGGAGCGCTACCTGTCACGAACCATCGGCAGGGAAGTAATTCTTTCCGGTTACCACAGCAGTGTGGGTACCTCAGTCCGGCAGGAGTTCTCTGAAGAGCAGGGCCTGCAGGCCGGGGAAATCATGGACCGGCTGGAAATTTCCCGGCTGTCCGATCGCCCCTTCGGCAGTATGTCCACCGGCGAGCAGCGCCGCTTTCTGTTGGGACGGGCGCTCATCCACGACCCGGAGGTGCTGCTGCTGGACGAACCGACCGCCGGCCTCGACCTGAAAGCGGCGGCCGACTACTTTTCCGCCCTGCATACACTGATGCAGCAGGGAAAAACGATACTGCTGGTAACCCACCACATTCACGAGATTCTGCCGGGCATTGAGCGGGTGGTTCTACTGAAATCCGGGCGCGTGCTGGCCGACGGACCGAAGCGGGATATATTGAGCTCCCCCTGGCTAAGCAGGCTGTATGATATGCAGATAGCAGTGCACGAGTCGCAGGGCTATTACTATGCGGTACCGAAAATGGAATTTGTCCCGCCCTCCGATTAGATTATCAACAGATTGATTTATCAACAGATTGATTTATCCATCTAACCGGGCTACATTATAACCACGCGGCATGACGGTCGTAGGCTTGAATAAGGAAGGTCTGTATGAATGATGTACACTCCCGCTCTATCGCGGCGGCCCTAATAATCGCGCTCGGTCTTGCGGTGGCCGGCGGGGCAATCGGTCTTGGCTTTTTCTTTAGCCGCAACACCGACCGCTATGTAACGGTTAAAGGGCTGGCCGAACGGGAGGTGGATGCGGACCTGGCAATTTGGCCAATTACTTTCCGGGTCAGCGACGACAGTCTTAACAGCTTGCAGGCCAAAATCGATACCGACCGGAGGATCATCACTGAATTCTTGCGAGCTTCGGGCTTCACTGCCGATGAAATCTCCTATGCCGCCCCTAAAATTACCGATACCAGAACCGAACAAAGGTACAGCGGCGGAAACGCTCCGGAAGAGCGCTACCTTGCCAATACCACTGTAACTGTGCGCAGCACCGATGTCCCCTTGGTAAAGGCCAGCATGGAGGATACGGTGGGCTTAGTCGGCAGTGGAGTGATGATCGCCGCCGAAAACTGGCAAACCCCGACGGAGTTCCTGTATACAAATTTGAATGCTATAAAACCGGATATGATTGAAACCGCCACGGTAAATGCCCGTGAGGCGGCGGAAAAGTTTGCCCAGGATTCGGGCAGCCGGGTCGGTAAAATTAGAAAGGCCGGCCAGGGCTATTTCTCAATCTCCGACCGCGACCGCAACTCCCCGGATAAAAAAGTAGTACGGGTAGTAACCACGGTTGAATATTTTTTAATTGACTAGAAATGGCTCCCCTATTAATAAAGGTGGCCCATGCGGAGCTTTTTAGTTTCCAAGTAAAACCTGTTGTATTGATTTGGTTCAACTATAACCGGTTCACGCCGCACTATCTCTATTCCCGCCTGCGTTAATTTGTCTACCTTATCCGGATTATTTGTAAGCAGTACTACACTTTTTATATCGAGAGCATGAATTATTGCCGCCCCGGCGGAATAGTCCCTGGCTTCGGCGGGAAAACCAAGGAACTCATTCGCCTCCACCGTATCCAGGCCTTCATCCTGCAGCGAATAGGCCTTTAGTTTACTCAAAAGACCGATACCGCGCCCCTCCTGTTTGAGGTAAATCAGAACCCCCTGCCCCTGCCGGGCGATATACTGTAGGGAAGCCTCCAATTGATCGCCGCAGTCACAGCGCAGCGAACCAAGAACATCACCGGTGTGGCATTCGGAATGAACCCTTACCGGACATTCAGTACTGCCGGCGACCTCACCCTTCACCATAACCGTATGAACCTTTTCGCTTTCCCCTTCACTAAATCCGTACAACTCGAACAGGCCGAATTTGGTAGGAAAATTAACTTTCGCTACCAATTCAACCAGCTCATGATCGGCTGGCGGTTGAGGGGACTTCGACGGTTTTTGATTATAAAACATTGTTGAATCCGATTCCATTACTTACATAGTAAAAGCCGTTAGGTCAGAAGTCAAATTACAGGCTTGCTTCCTCCGATTTTTACTTCTATGCTTAAGAAATGGGATCTGTTTTATGACACACACCCGCCCCTTTGTAACTCTCAGCTATGCCCAAACCGCCGATGGACGGATTGCCACTCTTAAGGGCCGTTCGCAGCGTATCTCCGGACCAGAAGGGATGGAGTTTACCCACACCCTTCGCCGGGACAACCAGGCTATTATGGTCGGCATCGGTACAGTGCTGGCCGATGACCCGCTTTTGAACTGCCGTCTCCCCAAAGGAGGACCTTCGCCGGTCCGCATAATTCTGGACTCAGAGCTCAGACTACCGATAAGCTCACAGATTGCCTCCAGCGCAGATGCCTATCAGACCATAGTGTTTTACTCAAAGGCCGACAACAGCAGCTCCCGGGAAGCTCGCCGACGGGAGCTTGAAAAATTAAAGATCGAAGTGATTCCGGTACCGCGCAACCAAGATGAAGATGGACATTTAAGTCTGCCGACAATCCTGGATGAGCTTGGAGGACTGGGCTTCTCCAGCCTCTTCGTAGAGGGAGGAGCCGCGCTTATCACCTCGTTTTTTGCACACAATTTAGTAGACCGCCTGTGCATAGTCGCATCCCCCCTGATAATCGGCCGGGGAACCGAAGCCGTCGGAGATTTGCAGGTGCGGGAGCTTCACCAGGGACGGCAGGGACACACCACTGCGGTCCGTCAGGCCGGGAATGATATCATTTGGGACATTGCATTTAATTCGAATTTAGAGACGAACATCACCGCCAAAGCCCTCTACTTTACCAACCCTTATACGGTAGCTCTGCATACGGAGCAGCTGGTACAGCATAAGGGCGAACAACTCATCAGCTCCCACATTATCGGCATCAGCCATGGCAGTGAAAGCCATCTGTACCGAAACAGCTTTCCCCGCGGAAATTCTCAGGATAGGATAAGCGGAATTGATCCAACTATGGAGTATCCTATAAAATACGGGTACATGAATGCCGGTCGTACCCAGCAGGGCGAGAAGGTCTTTGCCTTTTATCCCCATCAGGATCACTTTTTTTACCCCCGGGATGAGCTTATCTACTTTCCCGAATCAGCCGATTTCGAAGATATAGTGCTGTATCCCAGCCTGGAAACCGCCTATACGATTGTTCTGGATGCAGCGCCCCTTCCCGGAGAAAGAATACTAATTATCGGACAAGGCATGATCGGCCTGCTTATCTCCGAGATCCTTACCGAAACTCCAGGGCTGCATCTTGGAGCTTTAGAACCCGACCCCGACCGTCGCCGGTTGAGTACACAACTGGGCCTGCATACAGCCGACCCGAGCAATCTCAAGGGTGAGGAGCTTCGCTCCGTAACCCGCAGCCTTTTCCGCGGTCATTTGCCCGACAAGCTTATTCATGTCAGCGGCAGCGAACAGGGCCTGCAGCAGGCTATCGATTCAGCCGCCTTCGAGGCTCTCATCATTGAAGCCTCCTGGCACGGCAGCCACCCGGTGCAACTCAATTTAGGCGAAAACTTTCATCGCCGGCGACTGACTATCCGCAGCAGTCAAGTTTCCACCTTATCATCACAGCTCGGCCGGCGCTGGAACCGGGCCCGCCGCACCGCCGAAGTAAAAGAGTGGCTGCTGCGAATTGGTCCGTCCAAGTATGTCACCCATCGGTTCCCGCTTTCCCGGGCTCAGGAGGCCTACAAACTGCTCTTCGGCACTTCCGCTTCTGCTTCCGCTTCCGCTTCGGACAAAGCTTCGCCTGCTGTACCCCAGATACCTGTCTTACAGGCCCTCCTTATCCCTGACGCCATCGCCGCCTCGTCTCCAACAATT
>JAWLDZ010000014.1:0-1182 GCA_041686355.1 Spirochaetaceae bacterium | reverse complement strand
GCTTCCGCTTCGGACAAAGCTTCGCCTGCTGTACCCCAGATACCTGTCTTACAGGCCCTCCTTATCCCTGACGCCATCGCCGCCTCGTCTCCAACAATTGCCTCACCCGTTTCACCCATTACCGTCAACAAAAAAAGGAAGAAGTAAGCATGTTTGCAACCGGAATTCAACAGAACCTACAAGCCCGCCACTACCTTCAAGGGGATTTTGGCGATGAATCACAGCCTCACAGCCACCCCTATCGGGTCGAGCTTATCTGCCGCAGCCCCACGCTCGATGCCAACGGATTTTCCACGGACATCGACTTCCTCGAATCATCCCTAAGCCGCATACTCACAGAAATTGACAATGTCCTGCTGAACGATCTGCCCTATTTTAAAGACCGCCAGCCGAGTCTGGAGAATCTGTGTGTGTATATTTTTGAAAAAATGCTCTTCATGAGCAGGTCTGGGGTAGAGAAAAGTGTCGGTCCGCCCCAGGAGATAGAGATCCGAATATGGGAATCCGCTACCGCCTGGGCCTCATTTACAGGCCCAACAGCCTCCTCGCAGTCCTCGTAAGCGGAGGCAGCACAAAGCCATGATCGTTCTGCTAGCGCCGGAAAGCCGGTTTATCAGTGGAGGCTACCTCTACAACCAGGGCATCACTGACTCACTCCCAAGGGAACAGTTTGAATACCGCCGGCTTCCTATGGAACCGGACAATACGGCACAAAACAGGCCTCCCGCCCCGGTTGCTCTCCCCAGCTTCGGGGTAGACCCCGATGCTCACCTGCTGCTCGACAGCCTCTACTTCGCTCATCCTCGATGGGTCGAGTCGCTGGCGAATAGTCATCCCGGCCCATTGTCTATGCTGGTTCATTACCTTCCCTCCCGGGAACCTCTGCTGCCGCCCGCCGTCGCTGAGGCGAAGCACCGGGATGAAGAGGCCTGTCTGGCGTGCTGCCGGAGTGCAGTTGTTCCCAGCCGCTACTTAAAAGCAGAAATTCAGCGGCGGCACAGTAAAACCCTGCCGATCACCGTGGCCGCTCCGGGCATTGTGCCTGCACCTACCCCCGGTAATCTCGTCGATGAAACTCAAGCGGCGGTTCAACTGCTGACTGTGGCCAACTGGACTGCCTCTAAAAATCACCGATTCCTCTTACCCATACTTGCCAAGCTCTCGAATCTCCCCTGGAAGTGG